>JAICPV010000225.1 GCA_025929655.1 Pyrinomonadaceae bacterium | reverse complement strand
CCGATGGCAGATCTGGGAGGCGGGTTCGAGCAAACAGTTTGTCTGAAGGTGGACCTCGGTGCTGCCTAGGCTGTATCCGTAATCCTTCAATTCGAATTTATATACTCCGCTGCCGACCAGGAGATCGCTGACGTCGAGTGGGGCGATACCGTAATACGCATCTTCCACAGAGTGGCCAAGCTGCGGCGCCGCGAAGGTGCCCGCAAAACAGCGGCCCACCGGGCAAACGTTATCTCCATTCATCGCCAGGAAATTATCGACGATCAGATTCCCCCCGTCCGGGCCGGTCAGGATCGCTTCCGCGCGGTTGTTCGGACAACTCAGGTACACCTCGGTCGTTCGGAACGAGACTGCATACGAGTACCACCACGGGACGCTGGTATCGGCGGCGCCGATCGCGACCGCGTCAAAGAGCTTCACAGAGTTCTGACTCACGCCCGCCACGGCGAATGTCAAAATGAATACTGCCAAAACCGAAAGTTGAAATCTCATAATTCCTCCAGGGAAATTGATCGAGCCGGACAAACAATGCGGCTCTGTCAATTTGGTCTTAACAAGCCGCGTGCCAATCACGAGAGACGCTTTTTTCCGGGCCCGATTAGGGTAAACGAGTTTATCGACATTCAATTTGATCGGATGCCAGGTCATATTGCCCGAACTCATTCATTTTGAACCTGAAAGCATCGTCAGGTATTCTTTCCACATATGGAACGCAAAACTGCCGACGAATATCCGCAAGAGTTATTGGACCTTTTTCACGAATACCAGCATGGCGATATGGACCGCCGCGAGTTCATGAACGGGATCGGGAAATTCGCGGTCGGCGGGCTGACGGTTGCGGCGATCTTCGAAAGCCTGAAGCCTAACTACGCATGGGCACAGACGATCAAGCCCGACGATCCCGAGATCAAGGTTGGCTACGAAACGGTTCAGTCGCCTGAAGGCAACGGCTCTATCAAGGGATATCTGGCACGGCCTGCGAAGGGCAAGAAGTTTCCCTCCGTACTCGTCATTCATGAGAACCGCGGACTTAATCCGTATATCGAGGACGTTGCACGCCGGCTGGCCAAGGCCGGCTTCATGGCCTTCGCTCCCGACGGTTTGACGTCGGTCGGCGGCTACCCGGGCGACGATCAAAAAGGAGGCCAGCTTTTCCGGCAGGTCGACGGCAGGAAAATGACCGAGGATTTCGTTGCGGCCGCCAGGTGGCTCAAAGCCCGGCCGGACAGCACGGGAAAACTCGGGGCGGTCGGCTTTTGTTTCGGCGGCGGCATGGTCAATCAGCTCGCGGTTAGACTAGGCAAGGACCTGAATGCGGGCGTGCCGTTCTATGGAAACCAAGCGGGCATCGCCGATGTACCGAAGATCCAGGCCCCGCTTATGTTTCAATACGCCGGAAACGATCAGCGCATCAACGCGAACATCGCCGCGTATGAAGCCGCGCTGAAGGAGCACAACAAGAAATTCGAGAGCTTCATCTACGAAGGAAAGCAGCACGGATTCCACAACGATACTACCCCGCGTTATGATGCCGAGGCTGCTAAACTCGCATGGGACCGCACGATCGAATTCTTTAAGAAGAACCTAAAGTAGCGCGGATCCAAACCTGATCATTCCGCTGAACGTCCGCGGCGACGCTCCAAGATCGAATGGATCGCGAGGATCATCACGAAGATCCCGATCACGCCCAGCGCCCAGAGCGTCCAAATGAAAAAGTATCCGCCGCTGGCCTGAGCGATCTCGTTGATGCGCGCACTTCTTAGGTGGATAACGGGCATCGCGGCGGCAGAAAATCCGACAAAGAGCATCATAAGTAGGCCCGTTAGCCGCTCGCGGAGCACCGTCGCGCCGTATAGCAGCACGGCCATCACGCTGATGCCTATCATGTTCAACATCCCTGCAGAATCCCATCCGCGTACGATATCATCCACGATATGTATCGTCAGCAAAACGAGCGAAAGAAGCGACCCGGCGGTAAGCAACTGAGTTTTGTTCATTTCTGACCTGCATACGAACATCACCGTGTCCTAGGTTCCGTTGTTTTGATAAAGTTTGAATGCTTGGTCGTAATATATAATGCATAGTTTTGCGGAAACCTACATGAAACGATGCCCAAATTGCGGCCAGGCCTACGCGGACGAGACTCTGAATTTCTGCCTGGAAGACGGGGCCAGCCTCGTCGGAGAGCCACTCGACGGCGAGCCAACAGCTTTATTTTCCACTTCGAATGAATTTCGAGAGAGCACTGATCAGGACATTCGCTTCTGCACCACCGTCGACGGCATTCGAATCGCATATTCCGCGATCGGCTCCGGCCCACTGCTCATCCGCGTGCTCGGCCATTTTACCCACCTCGAAAAAGAATGGGAATGGCCGGATCTGCGGTATTTTTGGGAACGCCTTGCCGAACGCTTCACCGTCGTTCGCTACGACGGCCGAGGAATCGGGCTTTCGGATCGCTATGCAGGCGAATTCACCGAAGAGGCCAAACAGCAGGATCTCGACGCCGTTCTTTCCTGTTTCGGAGTGGCGAAGGCCATACTTCTCGGCATTTCCGAGGGCGGCTGGACGTCTGCGATATATGCGGCGGCCCATCCCGAGCGGGTAGAGAGGCTTGTCCTGTACGGGGCATACAGCCGCGGGGCGAAGGGCCGTCCGGGTTACGACGCAGAGGAAGATGAAGCACTTTTAACGCTGATTAGAAAGGGCTGGGGCCGGGACACACCGGCTTTCCGGCAGCTCTTTACGAGCAGCTTTTTCCGTGCCGACGCGGATCCAAAATTGATCGCGCATTTTAACGAGCTCCAGCGTGCTGCGGCCGACCCGGATACCGCAGCACGATACTGGAAGTCCATTCATGATCGGGAAGACGGCCAAACGCATTTCCGAAAGTTGGACGTACCGACACTTGTAGTTCATTCTCAGGACGACATAGCCGTAAGTGCCGACGAAGGACGCCTGCTCGCGTCGATCATCCCCGGCGCTCACCTGGTTCTGCTACCCAGCGGTACACATTACTTTCCGACCGACCGCGACGTCGTGGCAAAGGTCGTCACCGCGATCAATCGTTTCGTGTTCGGGCAATGAAAAAGGCCTGCCACGATGGGTAAGCCTTTTCCTTCTGCATTTTGAAATCCCTGCCGGTCCCACGATCACTCTGCATTATGCAAAGCCGTCGGCAGTCGGAATTTCGGCAATATCGTCATCGAGATCGACGACCTCAGCTGCATCGGCTTCGAGGAACGCGCCCTCGTTGTCGATCATTGCCGTGTGCCCCACGTCCGTTTCAAAGTCGTGCATTTGCTCGGCATCGACCGACGAAACCACCGTCGAACATTCGTCGTCAGCGATGAGAATCGCATCAGTGTCGTCGATCTGTTCCACCGGCACGTAAGTCACCGTTTTAACAGGCGCGATATTTACGGCAACGTCTTCGACCGGCATGTAGCTGACCGATTCGATCGCCGCTTCGTCATCGCAGTCGCATACGGCGGCCGGAGTTAAAACCGGCTGGTCCATATCGGCGACTGGGACGATGCTCGTGTCCGCGTCGATGACCTCCAATTCATCGTCGACCACCGGCACGTATCGCGTTGATGATACTGTGCCGACATCTTTGATGAATACCGGATCATCGTTTGTAACGAATATCTCATCGTCAACATGATCCAGCGGAACGTAGCTCACGGAGCGCCTCAGCGTCGGTGGCGATTCGACGATCACCGGACTCAAACAGGCGTCCTCGACATCGACGTCCGCGACAAGCGCCGCGTCGTCCACATCGAGAATCGCCGAATCATCCAAATCAACATCGTCATAAGCCGGAGCATAAGTTATTGCTTCGGTTTTCAATGGGTCACCGCAATCATTGATCGCAACGCGCCCCATGCACGGGCTTTCCATATCCTCGGATACGACAAGCGCCGCGTCGTTCACGTTAGAATAAGCTGCACCACTGAAATCGACGTCGTTCGAAAACATGCCGGTGTCCCCCGTGAAGGCGATGTCGTCGTCGACTTTGGCTGCCGTGTCGTACAAGACCGTTTCCGCACCGGAAAGGTTATCGGTTTGCACAACCACGTGCCGTTTTGCCGGTACGTCGATCTCGTCGATCGCCGAAACGTACCGAGTGCGCGGAACATCGAATTCGTCGTTGACCGACACATACCGGGTACGCGGTGCGACGGTGCGGACCGCCACAACCTTAGTCGTTCGCACCCGGTCGAAATAGTCGTCCACAACGGGTACCCGCTGCGTCGCTACATAGCTGACATCACCGATATCTCTATGATGTACTTCCACGACCCGGCTGCGAGGCGCGTAATTTCGCACCGCGACGTATCTCGTGCCGCTTTCGACATAGACAGGCTGCTGACGCCGCACCCTTACGTATCGCGGCGCATAGTCGACATCGACGTCGCGAACGGCAACGTAACGTGTACGCGGAACGGACCTGCGGACCGCGACGTACCTTGCGCCGCCTTCATAGTAACCGTTATCGCGCACCGAGACGTACTTAACGCGACGCGTGCCGACCCTGTTGTCGGCGCAACGTCCTCCATATGCGATGACCACCGGAGTCATGTAGGAGACCGTTCGTGTATTTAATGATTTCGTGCGGTGCGCGGCCTTGCTTGTATGTTTGGGGCATGCATTGGCCGAACCCGCAGCTATGAAAAAGATCAGAATGAGGGGGAGGACGAATCTGATACTACCAAAAAATCTGGTCACGTCTTTCGACGCCATAGAATCACCTCCTTTTTAATTGTCAAAGACAAAACGCGTACCGCGGCGTGGGATCGCCACGATTTACCCAAAACGCATTTTGTTACAGTCTTCAAACATAATCCTTTGCAGCCGACAATAAAGTATGCTCTCGAACAAAACGCTAAATGTTCGCAAGTGACGTTCCACCTATTGTG
>JAICPV010000202.1 GCA_025929655.1 Pyrinomonadaceae bacterium | reverse complement strand
CTGCGAGTGTGTTGCTGTCGGCTGCGAATGCACCTACGGCATCGGAATGCTCCGGTTTGACGAGGAAGGTCGCCCGCCCGTTGATGTCCGGGACTGCTGGCCTCAGAGGGGCATTCTGAGCGACGCAGCCGGCGGCGAAGATCAATGTCGATATGAGGATACGGACGATCATAAATCTTTCGCTCACGGGAAAAGCACCGAAAAAGGATAAAACGGCAGGTTACGCACTACGCCGAAGACGATCAGCATCCCGACCGTCACCCACAAAAGTACAAGATTCCAGTTTCCCAGCAGAATTCCCTTTCCGCGCCACGCCACGGAAACTAGCGATGCGAAGATGTACCCGAAAAACAGCATCGCCAGCGGGATCAGGGCGTTGAAGTCCAGAGCGGTCATAATATCGCCGTGAAAAAGTGCGTGAGTTCCGCGTGTCAACCCGCATCCCGGGCAAGCGTAACCGGTTAGGCTCAGAAGCGGGCAGGCAGGAAAAAACCCCGCACGAGCGGGGTCGAACAGCCACACAAAAAATGCTCCTGCGATCATCGCCGCCGCGCCGGCAGCGGCGAATGCTCGTGTCGAAAACGAGGGCGTATACAAACCGGGCTGAACAGACTCCACAACCCGATAATACAACTAATTTTGCCCGTCGTCAGGCAGCGCGAAATTATATGTCACGACACCTGAAACCTTAACTGCGTTGCCTTCTAAAAGGGTCGGGGTGAATTTTGCCAGCCGAGCCGCGTCGACCGCGGCCGCGCGCAGCAGCGGGTGCCCACTGGCAGCGGTCGCGGAAATGACGTCGCCGTTCTCGTCGATCAGTACCTGAACATTCACAGTGCCCGACGCCCTGACTGCCAATGCCGCCGCCGGATATTCGGGTTTCGGAAGGCTGACAGCTTTCCCGTTCAATACACCGCCGCTAATGAACTTTACATCGCTGGAGTGGAAACTGAAATTATAAGTCACGTGTCCGGTCACTTTCACCGGTTGCCCGCTCAAACGCGTTGGTGAGAACTTAGCTTCCAATGCAGCGGCCCGTGCGGCCTCAACGAGGCTGGAATCGGGCAGCTCTCCCTTGATAGTTTCTTTCGAACCGTCTGCACCAACCCGCACGACCACCGACTTTTCCGCGTCGGCCTCAGCATCGATAACATTGCCTTCCTCATCCACGGTGACTCTGATGGAAACGGTTCCTTCAAACTTTCCCATCCGGGCTTCATTCGGGTATGCGGGTTTCGGCAATTTTATCGCTTTGCCATTCAGCGAGCCGCCGTTTATGGTCCTGGGCGTTTCCTGAGCCGGCACGACATTCACAAAGACGACCACGAACAGGAAAAGGGCCGCGGTCGAAAGAATCTGTCTCATTCTCTTATCCCCCATTTTCAAATCTGCAGAATTTTACATCAGCTTTGACGCCGAACCGGCAAAAATGTTCCCATCACGCGGCAATTTTCATAAAAAGTGCGTCGGTGGCGGATTTTCGGTTGATATTCACTGCAAACGACTGCCGCAGCGATTCGATCTCTGAAAGGGCATGTTTAAGTTGTTTACTTTCGACCTGTGCAGCGATCGAAGACAGGTCGCCTGCAATATCGAAGTTTGTTATCGAATTCTCATTTACTCCATTTTTAAGCATCCACAGATCGCGAACGAGCGATTCAAGAGTCGCCAAATTTTCTTCGTAAAGATCCTTGTTCTTCGCATCGTTCATCTGCTCCGCCGAGCGCAGGAGAGCGGGACGATCGGGATTAACAAATGCCTTTTCCAGAACCGAAATCTGAAACGTGCGGCGGGAACGGTAATCATCGATGTCGATCTCTGTCGCCGAGCCCATACTGCCTTTGGATATTCGAGCGGCGAGTTTCGCATCGGCGGGCTTTAAGTTGCGGCGCCCGATTAGAAACTCCTCGATCTCCGCCTCTGCAACCGGCGCAAATCGCATCGTCTGGCACCTGGAGCGGATCGTCGAAAGTAAAGAATCCGGCCGATGAGTGACGAGGATGATGTACGTGGTTTCGGACGGCTCTTCGAGCGTTTTGAGCAAAGCGTTCGCGGCCGCATCGTTCATCTTGTCCGCATCGTTGACGATGAAAACGCGGGCGCCCCCTTCGTACGGCCGGAAGTTCGCCTCCCGTTCCAATGCACGGATAGAGCCGACACGCAGATTTCGCCTGAAAGGAAGGACAAGACCCACATCCGGATGCTCTCCGAAAAACACGGCCTCGTAATCTTCGCCTTTTTCCGATGTCGGAATGTTGAACGCCCCAACTCGCTTGCAGCCGGCGCAATCGCCGCACGGTAGATTCTCCTGCGGATCCCGGCAGACGAACGACCTGGCGATCTCGACGGCGAATTCCTTTTTCCCAACACCGTCCGGGCCGGTGAACAGCATAGAATTCGGCAGCCTGCCCGAACTTAGCAGATGCCTCAGCGATCCTTTGACCTTTTCGTTTCCGAGAAGATGCGAAAACATACCTAGTCCACACCAAGAAATCTCAATACCAATTCGACGACACGTTCGTGCGTTTCTTCGACCGAGCCGTTCGCATCGATCACCTTGAAACGCTGCGGTTCACGTACTGCGATCCCCAAATAAGCGTTGCGAACGCGATCGTAAAAGTCTGACGTCTCCGCGTCCATCCTGTTGCGTGTCCTTTCGCCTTTCTCGTGGGCGGTCATCCGCTGAAGCGCCCGTTCGACGGAGATATCGAAAAAAAGTGTCAGGTCCGGCCTTAAACCGCCCGTAGCAAGTTCGATCACCTGGCACACAGTTTGTTCGTCGAAACCTCTTCCCGCCCCCTGATAAGCAAATGTCGCATCCGCATATCTGTCCGATATGACCAACCGCCCGTCCGCCAACGCAGGCTTGATCAGGAATTCGACATGCTGGGCACGGTCGGCTGCAAACAGCAGCAGTTCGGCGATCGGGGCAACGTTCTCTTCCGTTTCCAGAAACGCTTCCCGCAGTCGACGGCCCAAAGGAGTATCGCCCGGCTCGAACGTCGAAAGAAAATCAACGCTTTTTGCGCGAAGATCCCCAGCAAGCATACGCATCTGCGTGGACTTGCCGCTTCCGTCAATTCCCTCGAAAGTTATGAATTTTCCTTGCAAGCCCGGGTTAGCTGGCCGAAGCGGTCTCCCCTTTCCGCTCCTGCGATATCGTCGAGATCGAGTGTTTGAAGATCAGTGTATCCTGCCCGCCGACATCGAGCAAAACCGAGAACTTGTCGAAGCTTTTGATCCTTCCGGAAAGTGTGGAGCCTTGCAGAAGATGGATAACTACATTGATTCTTTCGCGTCGGGCGGAATTTAAAAATGCATCCTGAATATTCTGGGCAGCCGGTTTTTCCATGACATTTTCCCGTTTATTTTCTTAAGTTTAACTTTGGGCAAAGATTATATCAGATTTGCCTGTACGGTTTATATATTTAGTTTCGTGCCCTTTCCTGTCCATCAATAAGGTCTAAAAGCCGCTCCCAGACGGCCTCTTCGTCCCCGAAACCGTCCAGCCAGATCGCGTCCTTTTCACGTCGAAACCAGGTAAATTGCCGTTTAGCATAATTTCGAACGTCCTGTTTGCTCTGTTCGATAGCCGACATAAGGTCGCGCGTCCCGCGTAAATACTCGCAGACGCGCCGGTAAGCATGTGCTCTGAGAGCGTTGCCGGCTTCGTTTACACCCTCTGCGAGCAGATCTTTCACCTCCCGTACCAAACCGTTTTCGAAATGTCCCTGGGTTCGACAATTGATCTTCTCGTAAAGCTCGTCCCGCGGCGGATTCAGCACAAAAAGGATGATTCGGTTCGAGAATTCCGGCGGCTCGCTTCGATCCGGCTGCTTTTCAGAAAGCTTTTCTCCGGTTTGAAAATACACTTCCAGCCCGCGCATCACTCGTACGTAGTCGTTTCGCGGCAATGTCGCGGCGAGACCCGGATCGACGCGCGTCAGCATCTTGTGGAGATGCTCCGGCCCGCGATGGTTTTTGATCCGTCGCAATCTTTCTCGCAAGTTCCGATCGGTTTTCGTGCTTTCGAATAATGGCTGCCGCAGCGTCCTCAGGTAAAAACCCGTTCCGCCTACGAGAATCGGAATTTTGCCGCGCGATTCTATTTCTTCGATCACCCGAGTCGCATCCGCAGCCCAGTCCGCTGCTGTGTAATCGATATTCGGGTCGACATAATCGATCAGGTGATGCGGAATTCCCTGCTTTTCTTCTTCCGTCGGCTTCGCCGTCGCGATCTCGATGCCTTTATACAATTGGACCGAATCGAAATTCACGACCTCGCCGCCGACATGCCTCGCCAAGCGCACGGACAAAGCAGTCTTGCCCGAACACGTCGGGCCGGCGATGGCAAAGATCCCTCTCATTCGAATTCGAGATTAGCACAGAGCAAAATTCCGAATAAGTGAAATGTGAAAAGTTCAAAATGATAAGTTAAACTTCTCACCTATCACTTATCCCTTTTAACTTATTCCGGAATATTCAGATGAAAACCTTGATTGCCGCCTTCTTGTCATTAAGTGTCGTGGTCACTGTCCTCCCGCAGTCGAATTTTGTTGCGCACGTGAATCCGCTGATCGGCACGCAGCGGATGGGACATACGTTCCCGGGGGCGACGGTGCCATTCGGATCGGTGCAGCTTTCGCCGGACACCGACCAGCAGCCGCACAACATCGGCGGGAAATACAACAAGGACGCATACAAGTACTGCGCGGGCTATCAATACGACGACCGCGAGATCGTTGGCTTTTCGCATACTCATTTCAGCGGAACGGGCCACAGCGATCTCGGCGATTTTCTGATCATGCCGACCATCGGCGAACTGCAAATGGAACCGGGAGCGAAAGGCTCCCCGCAATCGGGCTTTCGATCCGCATTTTCACACCAAAACGAAACCGCCGAGGCAGGCTACTACAAAGTAAAACTCGACGACGACAATGTCCTCGCCGAAATGACCGCGACGACGCGAGTCGGCTTTCATCAGTACACGATGCCTGCGAGTGACAATGCCCACATCATCTTCGACCTGATGCACGGCATTTACAATTACGAGGACAAGAACGTCTGGACGTTCGCTCGTGTCGAAAACGACCGCACCGTCGTCGGTTTTCGCCAAACCAACGGCTGGGCGCGCACGCGTACGGTGTATTTCGCGATGGAGTTTTCAAAGCCGTTTGCAAGCTACGGATTTCGCGAATTTGGAAAACAGGATTACAAGGGCTTTTGGCGGAAGTTCGATCAGACGAAAAATTTCCCGGAGAT
>JAICPV010000356.1 GCA_025929655.1 Pyrinomonadaceae bacterium | reverse complement strand
TATCGGCAGCAGCAGTCCGTTAACGCACTGCGTGAATAGCAGGAGTTCGATCTGCGGGATCCCCGGGATGAGGGCCACCGCAGAACCGACCACAAGCAGCGTGGTGAAAATTCCGACAAATATCGGAGCCTCGCGAAACGAGCGTGAGACCCCTTTTTCGAAGCCGAGGGCCTCGCTCAATGAAAATGCGGTTGCCAGCGGAAGTACTCCCATCGCAAGCATAGCCGCGCCCACGAGGCCGATCGCGAAAAGGTATTTCGCATAGCTTCCTGCGATCGGTGCAAGAGCTTCTGCCGCAGTTGCCGCACTGTCGAGTTCAGTGATCCCGTTTGCATTAAGAGTGGCAGCGGTTGAGATAACTATGAACACGGCTATCAGACAGGAGAATAGCGTCCCGGCGATCACGTCAGCCCGCGCAATTCGCAGATCTTCCTTATCGATCCCTTTTTCGACGATCGACGATTGAACATAAACCTGCATGAAGGGCGTGATGGTCGTACCGATCATCGCGATCAACGCGAAAAGATAAAACTGATCGCCGCTTATATTCGGCCTCACGAATCCGCTGCCGGCCGCCGGCCAATCGGGCCGCGATAAAAATGCAGAGGCGACATAGCAAAGGAAAACCAAAGACATTAGAAGGAAAACATTTTCAACACGTCTTTGCGATCCCCTGACTACGAGCCACCATATGAGCAGCGCTGCGATAGGGATGGTGAAATATCGCGGAATATCGAAAAGCTCGGACGCTTGTGCGATCCCGACGAACTCCGAGATGATCACCCCGGTATTCGCGATCAACAGAGCGAGCATAATGACCGCCGTCCACCTGACGCCGAACCGTTCGCGTATGAGGTCGGCGAGGCCCTGGCCGGTCACGACGCCCATACGCACGCACATCTCCTGAACGACGATAAGCGCGATCATCATGGGGATGAAAGCCCAGAGCATCGTGTAGCCGTATCCGGCTCCGATCGAGCTGTACGTTGCGATGCCGCTGGCGTCATTGCCGGCGTTTGCGGCGATCATGCCGGGGCCGAGGATCGCGAGGTATGTGAAAAATCTGTATTCAGAAAGGCGTCGACGCGCGCGCGACGGCATTCGGCGCAGCGGACGGAGGTAATCGGTTCTCAGCCGGGAAAGAAACATCGCGTAAACTGCCGTCGTCGGTCATCGTCGGGTCCAGAATCAACTATTCAGATTCTTTTTCGGAAAAACGACTATACCCGTTTTCGTTCGACATTTGAAGCAAAGCGTGAACGTGCGAATGTTTTGCCGCGAAATCGAAGTTTGCTAGAGTTGGCGGTATGAAACGAAAATTCACTGCGCTTTTCATTGCCGTTATCATCGGAATGAACGGCGTGACGCCCGCTACAGCGATGACGCAGCCGGATGCTGCCTATGCGAAGCACGCGATGGTCGCGTCGAACCACCCGATCGCATCGCAGATCGGCGTCGATGTGCTGAAGAAGGGCGGCAACGCCGTTGATGCGGCCATCGCCGTCGGGCTCGCACTGGCAGTCGTGTATCCGGAAGCGGGAAATATCGGCGGCGGCGGTTTCATGTTGATCCGAAAGCCCGACGGCACCGCTACCTCGATCGATTATCGAGAGATGGCTCCGGCAGCTGCGACGCGCGATATGTACGTTGATGAAAAAGGCGAATTGAAACGCGGCGAAGGCGGCTCCACCGTCGGTTACCGCGCGTCCGGTGTTCCGGGAACGCTCTCCGGATTCGAGATGGCCTTTAAAAAGTACGGCTCCGGCAAAGTGCGGTGGAGCGAGTTGGTCGAGCCCGCGCGCGCCGTTGCCGCAAACGGTTATGTTCTGACCCATCGCCTCGCAAACTTGTTTCAGGATTATAAACAGACGCTTTCGAAGTATCCCGAAAGCAACCGCATATTCCTCCGCAACGGCCGCTATTTCCAAGCGGGCGAGGTTCTTCGCCAGCCAGATCTTGCCCGGACACTCGCTCGGGTCAAGCTGCGTGGTGCCGCCGATTTCTATCGCGGAGAAACGGCTCGATTGATCGCCGCGGATATGAAAGCCAACGACGGGCTGATCACGCTCGACGATCTTCGCAATTACAAGGCGCGGGAACGAAGCCCGCTGCGGGGCAATTACCGCGGGCACGAAATAGTTACAATGGCTCCGCCCAGTTCGGGCGGTGTCGTGCTGCTGCAGGTTTTGAATATGCTCGAGGGATTCAACATGCGGGCCGCCGGTTCGGGTTCTGCCGCGCGCTTTCATCTGCTGACCGAGACGTTTCGGCGGGCATTTGCGGACCGGGCCGAATATATGGCCGATCCCGATTTCGCCGACGTACCGGCAGAACAGCTCATTGACAAGAAATATGCCGAACAGCGCCGCAGTTCGATCAAACTCGACAGGGCGGACAGGAGCGCTTCGATCAAATTCGGCAACGCTTCGGCAATGAAGGAGGGATCAGAAACCACACATTTCAACGTAGTCGACAAAGACGGGATGGTCGTTTCGAATACCTACACGATCAACGATCTTTATGGCTCGAGGGTGACGATAAAAGGTACCGGCGTGCTGATGAATGACGAGATGGACGATTTCGCGGCGCGCCCCGGCACACCGAACATCTACGGACTGATACAGGGCGAACGCAACAAGGTTGAAGGCGGAAAGCGACCGCTGTCTTCGATGACGCCGACGATCGTTCTGACACGCGACGGCAACTTTTGGTTCGCGACGGGTGCCCGCGGCGGCCCGCGTATCATCTCGGCCGTAACGCAGATCGTGCAGAACGTGATCGACTACGACATGAACCTTCAGGAGGCGATCAGCGCGCCGCGGATCCATCACCAATGGCTTCCGGATGAGCTTTGGCAGGAGAAATATGGGATGTCGCCGGACACGCGGTCCATTCTCGAGCGCTACGGCCACAAGTTTCGCGAGAGGCAGGACAACGTGGCTTCAGCAACCGGCATAATGCGTGTCATTCCGCGCCAGTCAGCAAATGCCGCCGCATCAGCCGGTGCGACCGACAGCGGCCCTGCAAATTCCGGCAGCGGTATGTTGTTGGGGGCGATCGATCCCCGCTCGGACGGAGCTGCGATCGGATATTAGGTTCTTAGTTTTGAGTAAAATAGGAAGCTGAGACCACAGAATAAAAAATGCGATCCCTGACCTTATGTGCGGCTAGAACGTCCAGTTCCCAAACCAAGGCACGCCGAAGATCGATATTCCCGCCCGCATCGCCATGAAGATGATCATCAGGAACAACAGCACTTCGACGAACAGAATGCTCTTTCCGGCGTTGTCGAGGCGGCGCGTTTCGTTCCAGCCTGTCTGAGCGGAAGTCAGGGCGATCCACATCAGCGTTTTCCCAAAGGGCAGAAATCGCAGGAACACGAGCCACTGGCTCACACCCATATTTCTCAACCGCAAAACGTCCACGACG
>JAICPV010000513.1 GCA_025929655.1 Pyrinomonadaceae bacterium | reverse complement strand
CTTAGGAACATAATACCCTTTTCTCGTCCGAACGGATGCGGTTGGCTTGGTTTTGACCGACAAAGTTATCTCGCGAAACTGGCCGCGTTTATCGGCTTCGTCTTCCGGGTAATAGCTGAGGATGTACTGCTGCGAAAGCTCGGCGGAGATCTGATTGAATGCGCGGTCGAGCTCGTTTTCGTCTATGGGAGAATAGACCGTGCCTCCGGTTTGCCGAGTCAGTTCCATCATCCTGCGTTCGGCCGCGAGCTGACGGATGTTCGCGTTTCCCTGACGCGTTTTGGTGCGGATGTAATTCTCGAAATCGGTCGTCTTCACAACGTAGATCTGGCAGTTGGCGAGCTGAACGGCCTTGATCATCTGTTCGAAGGTCAGGTCGGAGATCGTGTCGTCGCCGTCCGAGACGATCACGATCACGCGGCGGCCCTGCACTTCGGACAAATAACGCGACGCTTCCGCTATCCCGTCCAGCAGGGCAGTCGCACCCTCGGGCGGCGGGAAAAGCTCGATCGCGCTTACGAGAGAAGAAACGTCACGTGTGAATCCCTGTTCCAGGCGCGTAGTTGTTGAAACGCTGAACAAAGCTGCAAGATCTTTCTCCGGTCGCACAACCTGACGGAAGAACTTGATAGCGGCGTCCTTCTCGAATTCGCGGGCGATACGGACGCTTGACGAATTATCGAACAGCATCGCCAGGCGGATCGGGGTTTCGCTTCGGGTTGAAATGTCGCCTATCTCGGCCGGCTTGCCATCGACGCGAAGCTCGAAATCCGCGAGCTTGAGATTCGTGAGCGGGCGGCCATTGGAATCCAAAACTGAGGCCGGGATCGGGATGAGCGTGGATTCAACTTTTACGACCTCGTCGTCGTCCTTCTTCGGCGTGGGCAGCGGTTTCGGGTCGATGGTTGTCGGAATGTATATCGAACGCCTGGGCGTAGGCGACGGCGCCGGGCCAGGGCCCGGCTTCTGGCGGCCCGACTGCGCGGAGATCGTGTCCGCGAAACACACGAAAAGCACAAAAAGGACGATTGGTAATCTGAAAATCATTCGGACGCCTATTGGATTACGAAAGGCGTCAATAATATGCCTATTCAACTCCCTCGTGTCAGAGGCCCGACAGTAAGGAAGGCGGTTGCTTCGCGGGGGCCGGATCATCTAAACAATGATGAGTTTCACCGCGGCGAAAATGAGAACCGCCGCCAGCACCCGCCGAATCGTTAGAGATTCGAACTTCTTCGCCCCGAGCATGGAGCCGACGATCCCGCCCGCGACGGCCGCCGCGATCCAGAACCAAACGTTTTGCGGCAGCACACTGACTTGGGCGTAATTGCCCATCAGGCCCGACGCTGAATTGACCAAAATAAATAACGCCGAAACTCCAGCCGCGGTTTTCGTTTCCGACCAATGCATCAATAAAAGTATCGGTGTAAGGAAAATGCCGCCGCCGACCCCGACCAGCCCTGAAAGCAGTCCGATCACGGCTCCGATGATCAACGCCATCCAGATCTTCGGCGGCTGGACAGCCTTATTGTCCGATGCGAATTTCCATGCCAGTCGGAAAGCTGCGAACAAAAGCACAAGGCCGAGCACGGTTCTGTACACATTTGTCGGGAGCTTGATCATCCCGCCGATGAATGCGAATGGGATCGACGTCACAGCGAACGGCCAAAAGGTGTTCCACGAAAAGAATCCGGCGCGGTAAAACTGAAAGGCTCCGATCGACGCTACGAAAAGATTCAAGACCAACGCCGCCGGCCGAGTTTGCTCCGGAGCAACCGCCAACAACGCCATCACCGCCAGATAACCCGATGCCCCGCCGTGCCCAACCGAAGAATAAAGAACGGCGACGATGAAGATGACCACAAGAATCAGCGCGAATGAGAATTCCACAAAATATCAGTTCGAGGCTCGAAGGACAAAACTCGCTTCGATACACCCTTTATCGAATCCTTTCTCAAAATAGCTATCTAAGGGCCACCCGAGGCTGAAGCCTTCAGGCGTTATTGCTTTTATCAGATACGATCCGGCAGACACGGCATTGAACTCATATTTGCCGGACGCATCCGTCGTGCGCTGACGTATTTCTTGACCTTCGATTCGTACCTGGACACCCTGCAGCGGTAAATTATCGCCGTCTGCTTTGTATTTCTTCACAAACCCGAAAATGTG
>JAICPV010000444.1 GCA_025929655.1 Pyrinomonadaceae bacterium | reverse complement strand
GTCGGGCGGTTCGAACTCGCGCATGGCGGCACTCTGTTCTTAGACGAGATCGGTGAACTCAATCTCGGCACCCAGGCGAAATTTTTGCGCGCGATCGAGCAGGAGACTTTCACCCGGCTCGGTGGTACCGATGAGATCAAGGTCGATGTGCGGGTGGTCGCCGCGAGTAACCGAGATCTCGAACAGATGGCAAAAAACGCCGAGTTTCGGCCGGATTTATTTTATCGGCTGAACGTCGTGTCACTATTTCTGCCGCCGTTGCGAGAGCGGCGCGAGGACATTCCATTGCTGCTCGACCACTTCCTCCGGCTTAAGGCGCAAGAACATTCTATCGCAACGAAAACCCTTTCTCCTGAGGTGGCGGACTTTTTCGTCGCTTATCCGTGGCCGGGCAATATTCGCGAATTGGAAAATCTCATCGAAAGGCTGACCATCCTGACGCCGCACGAGACCGTCACGTTGCGCGATCTTCCGATCGGAATGCGCTCTACGGATCAAACCGCGACCCTGAAAGAAGACGTGCTCAGCGGTTCCCGCCCTCTAAGCGACGCTGTGGATGAATTCGAGCGTGAGTTGATCGTCAAGGCGTTGCAGCGGACTGGTTTTAATCAAACCAAGGCAGCCTCGCTTCTGGGAACCAGCCGGCGCATTCTCAAATACCGGATCGAAAAGCTCAAGATCAACGATCCGAGTGAGTCCGAAGCGGAAGCGAAACTGTCGACATAAACGGACAAATTTGTTCCGCAATTCTCTTTTTAGTGAGTTAGGTAGCAAGAGAGTTGTCGCCTTTCCCGCAAAATTCTTTTTTAAAATAGGTGCTTAAGTCGGCTCAGGGGGTGGCATATTCCTTGCTGCCCTGTGCTCGGCATGGATGCCAGCAAGCCGAATATCCTAGTGGTCGACGACGAGATGGGGCCGCGGGAATCCCTCAAGATGATTCTCAACCCCTATTACAACGTTTACACGGCGGACCGCGGTGCCCAGGCGGTCGAAATGCTCAGACAATTCCCGGTCGACTTGGTTACTCTGGATCTCAAAATGCCCGGCTTTAGCGGCATCAATGTCTTGGAAAGAGTCAAGCAACATGATCCCGACATCGAAGCGATCATCATTACGGGCTATGGTTCGCTGGATACCGCGATCGAGGGACTTCGCCTTGGGGCCTTTGACTATATCTCCAAACCCTTTGACGTGAATCACATACTGGCGCTGGTGCGCCGTGGCTTAGAACGCCGCAACGCCAAGGCGCAGCTGCGACGGGTTAAATCGGATTTTCTGTCCAACATCTCGCACGAACTGAGAACACCGCTCAGTGTCGTCGTCGGATTCGTCTATTTGTTGCTCAACCAAGTCATCGGCAAACTGACCGAAGAGCAGCAAAAAGTGCTCGAAACCGTTTATCGCAACTCCGAAGAGTTGCTGGAGCTCATCGACAACGTGCTCTGGATGACCTCGCTGAACGCCGGCGATGCAAATGCGACCACAGAAAAATTCGATGCCCGTGACGTCGTTAACGAGACGATGAAACGGTACGACAAGGCGATCCGTGAAAAGGGTTTGCGGCTCAATGTTCAGCTCGGCGCCGAAGATATCCCGCTCGTCAGCGATCGCGCCAAGGTGGAGCGTGTGTTTCACAACGTGTTCAATAACGCGGTGAAATTTACTTCCGAGGGCGAGATCAGCGTAAAGGTGCAGCCGTCGACGCACCGAGACAATGTTGACTTCGAGATCACGGATACCGGGGTCGGGATCGAGCAGAGCAAGATTGACTCGATATTTGAACCGTTTCACCAGGCTGATAACTCGATGCAGCGATCTTATTCGGGTCTCGGAATCGGTCTCACCGTGGCGCGCCGCATGACCGAACTGATCGGCGGCAAACTGTCTGTAAGCAGCAGGCCGGGCGTCGGCACCCGCGTGATCATGAGTTTCCCGTCACTTGTCGCGGCCGCGCCGTTGCCAATCGAGCAGCGGAGATATGGATAAAGGCGCTACCTCGGTGCCGCGATTTGGGCGATCTGACGTACCCCGTACTTAGCGGAAGCTTCGAGCACGAGGACCGGGCGGCTTTTGAAAATTGCAAGCGCCTCCGGTCTCAACTTTCCTCGACCAGAACTTCGTCGCTCCTGTCGACTTCCTTGAGTTTTACCTGGACATTTCCCCCCACCCCCAGATCGATCTTTTTGCCGACGTAATTGGCGGCGATCGGTAGCTCGCGCCCACCTCGGTCGATGATCACCGCCAGATGGATCATGCGCGGCCGACCGAGGTCGATTAGATGGTCCACTGCGGCACGCACGGTTCGGCCTGTGTTCAAGACGTCATCGAAGAGCACCACGATCTTGTTGGCAATATCAAACGGAATACGGGTGTGGTCGACCGTACCGCCGGGAAGAAGAGTGTTGAGATCATCCCGGTACAAAGTGATGTCCATCTCCCCTACGGGAATTTCCGTGCCCTGACGCTTCTTGACGATCTCTGCGAGTCGTTTGGCGACGAACGGGCCGCGGGTGCGCACGCCGATAAAAACGACCTGATCGAGGTTGCCGTATTGCTTGGTCATTTCGCGGGCAAAACGCTGGAAGATAACAGCGACCTGGGCGGCGTTGAGAATACGCTTCTTCTTTGTTTTGTTATTTGGCTTTGTCATCAACACTCCGAAATGAGTATGGCCATAGGTTTGCC
>JAICPV010000396.1 GCA_025929655.1 Pyrinomonadaceae bacterium | reverse complement strand
CTGAGCGCCGCCCTGGTTCGTGTGGGTGTCCCAGCGGATGTCGTTGCCAGTGTCAGTGAATGCGACCTCGAGGCCGACGCCCGCTTTGATCAACTGCGCGATCTGGCGCATCGAATTGCCAAACTGCGTGTTCGGATAAACTGCGCCATTTTCCGGCGCGTATTGAGCGGGATTAGCGGTCTTAAGGAAATTCACCGCTTCGAACGTCTCCTTTCCCATTTCGCCCAAACTGTCCTTTGCGTTCTGTTGGTAGACGCCTTCGAATCCGCCTTTGAGGTCCTGTGTATAAAGTCCGGCTTTGATCGAGAAATCCGCGAGATTTGTCATGGCCACCGACGGCGCGCGGCCGTAAAGCGAACGCGGCAGGCTTTGCGTCATCGAAACCGCACGGAACGGCGACTGACGCGTTTCCGAATACGATGTCTGAAGCACGCGGTTCAGCCAGCCGTCTCGGGTCGATTTGACGCCGGGCGTCCCCGATTCCATATAATCCTGCGCGTCGAAATGCGAGCGGGTATTGTCGGGCGAACCGGCAGAATGGATAACCGCGAGCTGCTTCGATCTCCAAAACGCTTCGAGCGGCTTCATCGTGGGATGCAGGCCGAAATTCCCATCAAGGTCGATCGCTCCGTTAGTTTGGTTCGGACGCGGGACCGCGATCGAGCGGCGCATGCTGTAGTACTCGGTGTCGCCGTGCGGGACGATCATGTTCAATCCGTCGACCGCACCGCGTTGGAAGATCGTTACCAGGATCTTTTTCTTTCCGTACCCGTTCTTGCTTTGTGCTGCAGCGAACTGATGCAAAAACTCGGGGGCCGCGGCCATAAAGCCAAACGTCGCTAACCCGATACCGCTTTGTTTTAGAAAATACCTTCTGTCCATAACGATAGGTCTCAAGTGAGCCATCTTTTAGACGCCATTGAACGGCAAAAGGTCAATCTTTTTGTTATCCGACCGATCCGCGGGTATATTTTACCTAACCTATGCGTGAAGAATTTGTACGCCTGATCCTCGAACGACTGGACCGCGATGGCAAAAAGATCGCGGCCGATTTCAATGCCGAAAAAGAGGTCAAAACCAAGTACGCGGTGATCGACGATCTGCTTCCGGCCGAGATCGCAGCGAAATTCGCTCCCGCTTTTCCGCCGCTCGAAGAGATGCGTTTGATGAAAAGCATCCGCGAGACAAAGCGCACGTCAAAATCGCTCGACAAATTCGACCCGCTGCTTTCTGACATCACCTTCGCGTTTCAGGACGAACGCATCGTTAAAAGGGTTTGTGAGATTACTGCTATAAAAGACGCCGTCGGTGATCCTCATCTATATGCCGGCGGATTGAGCGCGATGGCCCGCGGGCATTTTCTGCAGCCCCATATCGACAATTCGCACGACGGCGAGCGGAAGAATTACCGTGTGCTGAATCTCCTTTATTACGTCTCGCCGGATTGGAAGGCCGAGAACGGCGGCAACCTCGAGCTTTGGGATGACAAGGTCACAAAGCCGGTCGAGATACCGAGCATTTTCAATCGTCTTGTCCTGATGTCCACGAATGCGAAATCCTGGCATTCGGTAAATCAGGTGAATGCTGACAGCGTCCGTTACTGCGTCTCTAATTACTATTTCTCGCCGCATTCGCCGAACGGCTACGAGACCTTTCACGTCACTTACTTCGCCGCGCGTCCGGAGCAGAAACTCCGCCGAATCGCGACGAAGATCGACAGCGAGCTCCGCACACTACTCAGAAAACTCAAGAAGGAAGGCTTTGGCAAAAGGGATGTGTTCGAAGTCGAGGCCGTTCCAAAAAGTGAGCGCTAGTCCAGGCTGAAAACCTCGTAATTGATCCGAAACGATCTGATCGGGCGGTCCGTGATCCGGTCTGCCGGTATAGTGAATGCAAATCGTTTCACGCGCCCGTCCGAATATCGTAGTTCGAGCGTATTTTGTTCGATCCGATAGTTGCCCGTCCCGCCGCGGCCGTCGTCCTCGTAGGTCGACCCCTCCGGCCGCCCGATCGTTCCGAAATTGCGCGTGAACCCTTCGTCGCGAAATCTGCCGTCATTCGAAAAAGCAATGCCCGGAGCCTCGGCGTAGCGGCGGTAGGTGCCTTCAAGCTTCAAGCCGTCGGCCGCTGCGAGCCTGGTAAATGTATAAGATTGCGAAGCGCGGAATTGGCCTTCGTAATTCTGCAGCTTCAGCTTTTCGCCTTCCTTCACGAAAACCCGTTTGAGGTAATTCGGCCCCAGCGAAACGCTTATTTCACGGCCCACGACCCTGTAAGTGCCCCAATCGTCAGGGTGGGCACGCTGTGCGACACGCGGATCGAAATAAAGCAGGCCTTCCGCGGGCAGGGACCAGTAAACATGACCGTCAGCGAAGAACGTGACGAACGCAGTTTGAACGGAATTTATCGCCGCGCCGGGCGATGGATTGTATACCCCAATATATATCCCGGACAAAGAGTCGCTGCCTATTCGCGCATTATCCTTTGTTGTCGTTCTCGGTTGCGTTCCGCCGGGCGCACCTGCTTGCTTGCTTTGATAAGCCTGCATCAAAACGCGGTTCATCGGATCGTTCGGTTCCTGTTGAAAACCTTTCGCGATCTCGGTGAATAAAACCTGTTTCGCCCTTAACCGGTCTGCCTCGCTGGCTCTACTTAATCCGTCCGCAAGTTTCACAAGCTCCAGCACGGTATCAATTTCCGTGCGCTTATTCGCCTGCCAATCACTGATAAGGATCTGCAGGATCTGTCCTGTCTGGTCTCTGGAAAATTGAACGTCCAGCGTCCATTGCAGCAGTCCGACAAACTTGCCTGCGATGGACTCGGTCAGCGGCGGATCACCTTTGGCGATGATACTGTCGGGCCCCTGCGCCTGGACGCGCGGTGCACTTAAAGTTCCGGCGGCGAAAAGCATGACCGCGAAAACGAAAAATGTAAGCGTCTTCATCGCGGTCAACCGAGGTATGGAAACGCAGTCCAACTCCAGCATGATGTGAAATTCACGTCATTCTAGCATGCGCGAAATGCGGAGCAACAGATTTTCTCAGGTCCTAACCGATAAATATCTCATCCACG
>JAICPV010000121.1 GCA_025929655.1 Pyrinomonadaceae bacterium | reverse complement strand
TCGGTCGCCCTGACAGCCAGTTCGTTCGGAAACTCTGTGTCTTTGTATCGCTGAAATCGCGCGAACCAGTTATCGAGCAGTTCAACGTCCGTTAGGTCCGGCGGCGGCGGCCGAAGTATATTTCGCATCACCTCTATCGCGGGTTCCACGCACCCGGCAGGATCGGCCGCAAACTTTTCAAAAAGCGCTTTTCCAGGGATCGCTCGCTCAAGCAGGATCGCTCTCAGCTCGCGGTCTGCATCCAGAAGTTTTATCGCTCCGTCGCCGTTTCGAGTCCGAAGATATTTTGCTTCCTGAAAGATCTCGATACGTTCGTAAGGCGGGCTGATCTTCACCACGACCTTTTCGCCGTTTTGCCGGGCAGCAGCCGCGACATAATTGAATTCGATCCCGGGAAACGGTTCTTCCACGCTCAGATCCCATTTCTCTTCCAATTTCCGGATCGTTTCAGGCAGCGACGCGAACCACACAGTGCCGCGGTGTCCGCAAATCGCGGTTACATGCGTGACGAGTTCCTTCGGCAAAGAATCAATAAAATTTCGGCCCATCGCTTACAGGAGTTGACGTCGTGTGGTACCCGGCAAGCCTAGTGGCCGAGATGCTTGACGAACGCATTCTTCAAATTCTTTTCGATCTCGCCGTGAACTTCGGTTGGCGCGTTCGGGTCCACCTCTGATCTTTCGAAAATGTGTTTTGCACATTTGCCGCACAGCAGGTATGCGATCAATACGCCGTGCTCGCGGTAAATAAAAGCGTTCAGCGACAGAGCTTTCTGCCCCTTCCATTTCATTTCTTTGATCTTGCGTCCGCATCCCGGACAACCGTCGCGGTCGTAAAACCATCGTGACTTGATCGCGTTTCCGAACTGCATTTTCGCTTGCGCATATAGCTGGTCGATCAACTCGAATATTTCATCTTTGTCCATAACAAATTAGTGAATCGTGAATTGATGAATGGACTTGCCCTCGCAAAACAGGAGTTATACACTTCGGTCACCAAATATGCTAGCACTGTCCGAAGTCATTCGCCCGACCACCTTTATCGAGAGTTCAAAGCTCCGTGACCACCTTGGCCTGGATATTACGATCGCAAGCGAAACGTTTCAACATACAGGGAGCTTCAAGTTCCGTGCGGCTTACAATCTGGCGTCGAATGTTCCGAACGATTCGATCCTCACGGCTTCTTCGGGTAATTTCGGTCAAGCGCTCGCCTACGCGTGCAAGTTCCTCGGGAAAGACTGCACTGTCGTAATGCCGGTCACCTCAGCTCAGGTCAAGATCGACTCAGTTCGTGGTTTCGGCGCGAAAGTCGATCTCGTCGATACGACAAAGGTCGGTCGGAACGAGCGCGCGGTTCAGCTTGCCGCCGAAATGCCTGAGGCCTATTTTGCAAGTCCGTACGACGATCAGCTGGTGATTGACGGAAATGCGTCACTTGGCGATGAACTGGCTGCGAAAGGATTTGACATCGTCGTTGTGCCGGTCGGCGGGGGCGGTTTGATCTCCGGCGTGGTGCAGGGGCTGGAACGCAGCGGTTCGCAAACTCGCGTGGTCGGCGCCGAACCCCGGCTGGGCAACGACGCGGCTCGGTCAGTAAAGGCGCGTAAGCTCATTCGGAACGAAGCCGAGCCGATGACGATCGCAGACGGGGCGCGAACGATCTCATTGGGGAACCTGAATTGGGAGATCATTCGGGAAAACGTAACTGAAATAATCGAAGTACCTGAAACCGCGATCGCCGAGGCTTTGCGGCTTTATTTTCACCTTGCCAATCTAAAATGCGAACCGACCGGCGCGTTGTCTCTTGCTGCCCTGATCTCGGATAACACTAAGTGGCAGGGAAAACGGATTTGCCTTGTCGTCAGCGGCGGAAACGTCGACGCTTCCGTTTTTACAAAGTTGCTTTCTCAAAATGCGGAAGCCGGTGCATGACCGCTTCCACCAAATCCGTTTTTCGTTAACGTACTTCCTCGACAAATGTAACGCGGTTGATCTCGTGCAATGTGGTTGTGCCCGCGAAGACCTTCTTGACCGCCGAGCCGCGAAGGCTGGCGAGTCCCTCACTTTCTGCTTGCCGCCGGATCTCAGAGCCGGGCCGTCGTTCGATGATCATTTCCCGCACAGTATCCGACATGTCCAGAAGCTCATGGATCGCCGTACGCCCTCTGTAACCAGTGTGGTTGCATGCATCGCAGCCCACGTTTCTGTAAAAATGATTTTCTTTTACGTCTTCAGGCCTCAGGCCCGATTCAAACAGCTCTTCATCGGACGGTTTGTAATGACGTTTGCACGTCGGGCAAAGCAGACGAACCAGCCTCTGAGCAAGGACGCAGTTGAGAGATGAAACAAAGTTATAGGGTTCGACACCCATATTTAAAAAGCGGCCGATCACGTCGATAACGTTGTTCGCGTGGACGGTTGTAAAAACGAGATGGCCCGTCAGTGCGGACTGGATAGCGATCTGCGCCGTTTCTTCGTCTCGAATTTCCCCGACCATTACCTTGTCCGGATCGTGGCGAAGTATCGAACGAAGACCGCGGGCGAACGTCAGACCTTTCTTCTCGTTGACCGGGATCTGCATGATCCCCTGCAGCACGTACTCGACCGGATCCTCGATAGTGATGATCTTGTCTTCGTCATTCCGTATCTCATTCAACGCCGCATATAGAGTGGTCGTCTTACCAGATCCGGTCGGGCCGGTGACGAGCACCATTCCGTAGGGCTCTTTGATATACATCCGGAAACGGCGAAGATCCTCAGCATCAAACCCGACGACGTCAAGACTTAGGTTCTTAAATTCCTCGGAGATCTGCTCTTTATCCAAAATACGGATAACGCAATTCTCGCCAAATGCCGATGGCAGTATCGAAACACGAAAATCGACCGTACGCCCCTTGTAGCGAACCCGGAATCGCCCGTCCTGCGGGATACGACGCTCGGCGATATCCAGCTCCGACATCACCTTTATACGGGAAATGAGGGTCTGGTGATATGCGATATCGATCGGATCGACCTTTGCGTACAATGCGCCGTCGATCCTGAATTTGACGCGAACATCTCGGTCGCCCGCTTCGATGTGAATATCGGATGCTCGCGATTCCATCGCGTTGTAGACGATGGTATCGACGAGCTTGATGATCGGCGACATCTCGGAATCGGTCGCCAGGCGGTCGAGGTCAAGTACCTCGTCACCGTGCTCTGTTTCCTTAACCAGCGAGATCTTGAATCCGGACGCGGCTTCCTGCAAAACGCGCTGCGTGGCGTCGCCCTTCTTCAAAACAACGTCGATGGCCCCTTGCGTGGCAATGTACGGAACGATCCGCACGTTCAACGCATTCTCAAGCTCGTTAAGACGTTCGAGATTTGTCGGATCGGCCATCGCCGCGTGAAGGTCGCGGCCTTCGCGCTTTAGCGGCACGAAGTGGTTCTTTAGCATCATTTCGACCGGTACCGTGGCCAGCTCTTCGTAGTCGATCGGCGATTCGCCTTCCGCAGGGAGCAGATCGATGAACGGAAGCCGGTATCGCCGGGCCAGAGCTTTCGCCTCGACGACCTCCGGCGGTTCATTTTCCAAGAAATCGGAGAGCTCGATCTTTGGCGAGGAAGCATTAGCGACCGTTGTTACTGTTTCGTTCATTTTGTTTTTCTATCGACCGCGCATGGGGCCTGACGAGATCGTTTCGATGATCGGCAGATAGATCGCGAGTAGGATCGCGACAACCACACCAGCCATGAACACAAGGATGAGAGGCTCCATCAGTGTCGTGAGTTGCTCAAGCTTCACTTCGGCTTCAGCGTCGTAAAATGCGGCAACCTCGTCCAACATCTCGCGGAGACTGCCTGATCCTTCACCGATCCCGATCATATCCAGGCCCAATTCCGGGATCCATCCTGCCTGTTGGAGCGATTCAGTAAAGCCGCGGCCCTCGCGGATCATCGGGGAAACCAATTGACTGCGGCGTCGTAGCTCGCGATTGTTAAGAGCCTGAGCGGCGATCTCCCAGGAATCCGGCACCGTGATCCCGCCCGACAACAATGTTGAAAGAGATCGCGCCAACTGTGCGGTCGCCATCTGACGGATCAGAGCGCCCGCGATCGGAAGCTTTAGCAAAAATTTGTGGAGCATCAGCCTGCCGCCGTCGGTCCGCATCCAGATAAATAAAGCAAACGCGATAATTAACAGAAGCGGCGCTAGCCACCAGATATTGTTGGCCACGCCGGTCGAGATGGCGAGAACGACGACGGTGATCGTTGGCAATCCCCTGCTTTGGCTCAATCCCTTGAACAGGTCGGACATCCGCGGCACGATGTAAAGCGTGAGGAACGTGACCATGAATCCAGACGCGACCAGGAGAAATGCAGGATATGCTAACGCTCCGCGCAACTTTCGCGTAAGACCGACGCTTCGTTTGAGGTAATCGACATACCGGAGGAGTACTTCATCCAGCGCGCCGCTCTTCTCACCGGAAAGGATAGAAGCGGTATAGATCCTCGGGAACATCCCTTGGGCCTCGAATGCCTCGGACAACGGTATTCCGCTTTTGATCTTTTCCTCCACGTCCGCCAGGATCTCGCGAAGCGCACCCGATGCTGAACGAGCCTTCAACAACGTTATCGCCTGCAAAACCGGGATTCCGGCCCTCAAAAGGGCCGACAATTGCTGGTTGAAGAGAAGAAAATCCGCTTGCTTGACCCGCCGCTTATGGCCTGCGCCAAACGGCAGGACCGAAGAGATCCCACCGGTCGTAGAAGCAACCGAAAAAACCCGAAATCCCTCGCGTTCCAATTGAACGCGGGCATCGGATGCCACGCTGGCTTCAACAATGCGGGTAACCACTTCCCCGGACGGCGTGCCCAAACGGCAAACAAATTCTGACATATGACTCGAATTTATATTCTGCGGAGAACCCAGGTCGGCGCGCGGCGATCCCTTCCCCGGAGGACCAATTATAACACGCAAGATATCGCCTTTTGTTGCAAGTATTACGCGCAAAAATCGCCGTCCGGCCGAACAACCGAAATGATTTGTACATCATCAAACAAACGTCTTGCACAACTATCAGTACTTCTCTAATATGAGTTTACTCGTTTAAGACTTCCATATGGATCAGTCCAATCGTTTCCGAAGTCCCGGATCCCCCAGCATCTCGCGGATAGCCGCTGCCATTTGCGTTGTACTTTTTTTAAGCTTTTCCTCGGTTGGGCAAGAAGCAACTCCCTCGCCTCCTGTTGATGACACTAAAAAACCCATTGCCGTGCGGACCGATCTGGTAACACTGACGCTGACGGTAACGGACCTATATGGGCGATATGTTTCAGGACTTTCAAAGGACGCCTTTACGATAATCGATAACAATAAGGAGCAGGAAGTAACCTTTTTCAGCGACAGCGACGCTCCAATATCGGTCGGGATCCTGTTCGATGTTTCAGGATCGATGAGCGGCGATAAGATAAAAAAAGCCCGCACCGCACTGCAGCGCTTTATTTCTTCGAGCCATCCATCCGACGAGTATTTCCTTATCGCTTTTAATTCCAAGGCCGAATTGCTGCTGGATCGAACGCGTGATGGCGATGCGGTTCTGCAGAAACTTACCTTGGTACAACCTGCCCGCAATACAGCACTTTATGACGCTGTATATCTGGGCCTCGAGCGGGTTACTCGTGGTGCCCATCAAAAACGAGCGTTGCTTATTATCAGCGACGGCCAGGACAATTCCTCGCGTTATAATTTTGGGGAGGTACGCCGTCTAATGAAGGAATCGGACGTTGTAACATATTCGGTCGGAATTCTTGACCGGGGCGACTCGGGATCGCAGATGGGAATGCAGGGCCAGGCGTTTTTGGACGAGCTCTCCTCAGTTTCCGGCGGGAAATCCTTTTATCCTAACGGCCCTGCGGAGATGGACGAGATCTTCGAACGTATCGCTTTGGAGCTCCGCCATCAATATTCCGTCGGCTACACGCCGACCGATTTTCAGCCCGACGGCAAATGGCGCCGTGTGAAAGTTAAAGTGAACCCGCCACGCGGTCTTCCGCGTCTAAGTGTTCGCGGCCGAGAAGGCTATTACGCATCCCCGAACGTAAGCTACAAGTAGGAAGTGTCATTCATGGATAAGACCCGTTTTTATTTTTCGATTTTGTTTGTTTTGTCGGTAGCCTTTTTTGTGTTGGCCATTGGGGCCGGTTCTAGCGCGCAGACGACACGCCCCGGAGCCGCTGCGGCCCAGACGCCTTCACCGTCTCCAACGCCTAAGAAGATCTTGGAAGAAGAAGAGATCATCCGGGTCGACACGGAACTGGTAAATATAAACGTGCGTGTTGTAGACAGAAACGGCCGCCCGATCGCAAATTTGAAGAAGAGCGATTTCGCCGTAACGGAAGATGGCGAACGGCAGAATATAGAGTATTTCTCGCAATCCGAGGTCCCGACCAATTATTCGCTCGTGGTTGATAATTCCGGTTCCCTTCGGCGTCAATTGGACAAGGTGATCGAGGCCGGAAAGATCCTTGTGAATACAAATAGGCCGTACGACGAAACTCTGATCATTCGTTTCGTCAGCCGTGACAAGATCTCGATCGAACAGGATTTCACCAACAAGAAGGAATACCTGATCGACGCGCTCGATAATTTTTATATTGACGGCGGCCAAACCGCGATACGCGACGCGGTGTACCTTGCTGCCGATAAGGTCAGCAATTATGAGAAAGACCGCGGTGAAGACCGGAAACGCCGGGCGATGATCCTGGTCACGGACGGCGAAGACCGCGACAGCTTTTACAGCGAACCGCAGCTGTTTGAAATGCTCAAGGAGACCGACGTTCAGATCTT
>JAICPV010000460.1 GCA_025929655.1 Pyrinomonadaceae bacterium | reverse complement strand
TTAATAACGGACGAGAGCAGCAACTATTCCGGTTCGCCTGAGCGCAACGCCGGGAAACACTTTCGCGTCCAGCCGTCACTTAGGCCGGCAAAAGGATCATCACGCCGATCAAAAACTAAAACCGGAACTGATAAGCACCAGCCGTCCGGCTCCGGGTACGATATGTCCCCCGCCGATGCGGTCGATGTAATATTTGTCGGCGATGTTGTTCACATTCAGACGCAAGTCCAGATGCTTGTTCACTCGGAAGGACATCATCGCGTCGGCTACCCAGTAGCTGTCGACAATGCGGGTGTTGATGTTATTTCCGAAACGCTTGCCGACGAACCTCGGCCCGGCACCGAAGAAGAAGCGGTCCCAGCGGTATGTCGTCCAGAGATTAAAGGAATTCCGCGGCGTGTTGGCGAGCTCTTTACCGATCTCTGCGGGAGTTGCCGAATGGACGATCTCGCTGTCGAGAAACGTATAGCCCGCAAATACCTGCCAGTTTGGCGTGAAGTTCCCGGTCGCCGAAAATTCCACACCGTCAATTCGCTGATCGCCGTCGAGAGTTGGCGGCTCGCCCGGAAGTCCCGGCGTCCGAGCATCGGTTTTTTCGACACGAAAGGCGGCGCCGTTTAAGAGCAGCATTCCCTCGAACAGTTCCCATTTGCTCCCGAGCTCGAAGGTTCTCGATTTCTCGGGCGGCGTACGCGCGTCGACCGGAGAATAAAGCAGTCCTTCAAGAGATGGATTCGCACTCGTGCCGTAGCTTGCGTATATGCTGCCGGCCTCAATCGGTTTGAAGATCAACGCTGCCCGTCCGCTCCATATCTTGTCCACGCGGTCGATCGGAACGAACACGTTCGGCGTAACGGCGGTGCTGACATTTCGCCCCGTCACGTCGAAACGATCCCATCGGAGCCCGCCGACAAACTGAAAGAATCGATTGAATTTGATGTTGTCGAAAAGATATGCAGCGAAGGACCTGGCGTTCACCGAAGGCTCGAGCGGATTGATCGTAATAACGCCGGTGTAATCATCCGTTGGATCCGGATCGAGTAATGTCGTTAGCGAATTGGGTGCTGTTCGCAAGACACGGTGGTTCTTTTCATAAGCGTAGCTGGACCCAACCACCGCGGAATGCTCAACCTTGCCGGTTCCGAACCGTGCGATAAGATCCACCTGGTTATCGAAAATGTCATCGTCCGCGATCCAGGACCGCATTTCTCGGTTGATGGCGGTCGAATTGTTACTCGCGAATCGCGGCGGCGTCGCCATCGAGTCGCGACTCGAATATCCGTAACGGAACTGGTTGCGGATGCTCAGGTTGTCGTTGAAGTCATGTTCAAGACGAGTAGTGAAAAGATCAGAGCGCCGTTTCTCCTTGTCCCGATCGATAAAACCGTAAAAGGTATCGCGCGGCACCGGTGCCGGCCGGTCGCGAAAATATACAAGCACATTATTTGCCGCAGGTACCCACGGGATACCGTAATCGGAAACGTTTTCCTGCCGCAGGTGAAAATAGCTCACTGCAAATCGCGTTCGACTCGAGAGGCCAAACATTATCGATGGAGCAAATCCCCAACGCCGGTTCTGTACTACTTCGCGTCCCGGGAAATTCGAGTCGTTCCCCATTGCGTTCAAGCGAAGGGCGATGTCGTTGTTCAAAGGGATATTCAGGTCGAGAGTGGCACGTTTGGTACCGGAAGTTCCGACAGTTACATCGCCCGATATCGTGCGCCGAAGGTTGGGCAGCTTGCTGACCAGATTGACGGTACCGCCCGAAGAGCCCCGGCCGGTGAACGTCGAGCTGGGGCCTTTCACGACCTCCACCTGCTCCAGGTTGAATGGGTCCCGGGACTGTGCGCCCAGGTCGCGTACTCCGTCGATGTAAATATCGTTGCGGGCCGAGAATCCGCGGATCGTAAGATTGTCACCAGCAGGCGCACCGCCTTCGCCTGCGGTCAAAGTAATTCCCGGAACGTTGGTCAGCACGTCGCGCAAGGTCGTTGCACCTTGCTGCTTGATCATCGTTTGCGGGATGACGTTGATCGTTTGCGGCGTGTCCCGCAGGCCAGCCGCGTATTTGGGCGATGATACGGCGCTGGTTCCAGTGTCCCTTATCTCGACATTCGCCGCTTCGGCCCTCACGCTCAGGAATATATGCCGGCTGTCACGGAAAACATAGGTCAATCCGGTCCCTTGAAACAATTTTCTAAGAGCCTGTTCGACAGTGAAATTTCCGGAAACGCCAGGCGTTCCGATGGCGAGGATGGAATCGTTCTCCACAGCGATGTGGATTCCTGTCGCCTTCTCGAACGCCGTGACCACTTCGCCCACCGGTCCCGGGGGAATATCGAAATCTATCGTCCTGAAATCCTTGTCCGCGCTTCGGGCTAATGTCAGTACGCCCTCGCTCTCCGCGGCGTGCGCGACCGTTACTCGGTGATCATTGGCCAGCGTCACTGCCACGATGGCGCCGAAGGCTCCCGTAGCGACGATCCAATAACGTGCACCGCGTCGGCCCGACCGACGTTTCCTGTTCTTCTTATTCGCTTTGAAAAACTGCATTTCCGCCCCCAAACACAAAAC
>JAICPV010000489.1 GCA_025929655.1 Pyrinomonadaceae bacterium | reverse complement strand
TTCCAGCCGTAGTTGCCGCCGCGGTTGATGATATCAACCTCTTCCCAGGTTCCCTGCCCGACATCGCCGACCCATAATTGTCGATTCCCGCCCCGGTCGAACGAAAACCGCCAAGGATTTCTCATTCCGATTGCATAGATCTCATCGGCACCCGCGATGCCCAGGTACGGATTGTCCGCAGGTACGGTATAACGCGGATTCGCATCGTTTCCGGAAACGTCGGGAGTGATTCGGAGAATTTTTCCGAGCAGGTCGTTGATATTTTGTGCGCGGTTGTCCGGATCGTTGCTCGAGCCGCCGTCACCCTTCGCGACATAAAGGTTATGGACGCCCGGCTGATCCTCGCGAAATTCGATCATCCCGCCGTTGTGATTCGTAAAAGGCTGCTGCATCGGCCCAAGCACGATACGTTCGCTATTCGGATCGCCCACGGAATTGTTGTTGATCGCAGTGAAACGCGAGACGAGCGTCTGTCCGTCGGTTTCGCGATTGTAATAGACGAAGAAGTAATGGTTGTTCTTAAAATTCGGGTGAAACGCCAGTCCCAGCAGTCCGCGCTCGCCGCCCGAAAGCACGCGCGCATCGATGTCCATGAAAATCGTCGGTGTTGTGGACCCGGGCTGAACGACCTTTATCACACCGCCTTGTTCGACGATAAACAAGCGCCGGCTCCCGTCCTTCGCATTAGTCAGAAGAACAGGGGTGCTGGACAAGCCGGTTATGAAATTTTGTCGATAACGGAACGGCAGCGTTTGCGAGCTCGCCACACCGGCAAACACCAAAGCCGCGACGGCGAAATAAAACGTAGTTTTAAAGATCGAACTCATTATTTTTCTAACGGAGATGCCGGTTTGGACGCCCGGGGAAACGAAGCGATCAACGCGATACCTTTTGCAGGGCGATGCACCAATATTCTATTAACTCCGGCCCGGCGTGGCAACGAACATCACAGACGGTACTTGACCTTTCCTTTTAACCTGCTGTCAATATTGTCTACATTTTGCAGGCGCAATGTAATGTCCGCGGTCATACTGATCGGCGAAACTTCCCTGCGCAGTAGTTTGGGATAAGCCGCGGCCGCTATCATCGCAGCGTTGTCGGTCGATAAATGCTTCGACGGAAAATAAACCGGTACCGACAACTTGTTCGCGACCTTTTCCATCGCGGCGCGAAGTGTCAGATTGCACGCGACACCCCCGGCAACGATCAGCGTTTTAACTTTCAGACCTCTAGCGCCTTTCAATGTCGTTTCAGCAAGCTGTTCGACCACCGCGTACTGGAAACTCGCCGCCGCATCTGCAACGAAAGATTCGGATAGTACGCCGTCGTTGTTTCCTTTGATCAATTTCGACAATGCGGTTTTCAATCCGCTAAAGCTAAGGTCCGGCCGCCCGTCCGAGATCTTCGGCATCGTGAACCTGAAGGCATCGGCGTTTCCTTTTTGAGCAATTTTTTCGATGATCGGACCGCCGGGATAGCCGAGGCCAAGCATCTTCGCGGCCTTATCGAAAGCCTCGCCGGCCGCGTCGTCCCGCGTACGCGATACGACCTTGTATTTGCCTTCCTCCGCGACGTGGAAGAGATTTGTGTGGCCGCCGGAAACAATAAGGGCCATTGCAGGATATTCGATCGCGGGATTTTCGAAAACGACGGAATAGAAATGTCCCTCGATGTGGTTCACACCGACGATCGGCTTCCCTGTTCCGAATGCAAGGGCTTTCGCGTAGCAGACACCAACCAGCAGCGAGCCGATCAAACCGGGACCCTGCGTAACGGCGACGCCGTCGATCATCTCCAATTCGATCCTGGCTTCTAGCAAAGCTTCTTCAACTACGGGATCGATCTTCGACAGATGGTCTCTGGAAGCGATCTCCGGTACGACCCCGCCGTATGGCCGATGCAGATCGATCTGTGAGGAGATCACGGACGACAGAATTTCGCGGCCGTCGCGCACGACCGCTGCAGCGGTCTCGTCGCAGGAACTCTCGATGGCCAGGATCAGCACATTTCGAGATTATCAAAGCGCGGTGCAAATCTGCTAAATACCCCGATTTTGATTCGGCGCGGTGTTGGAAGGATTCATATTCGGCTGGATGGCGGAAAACGTGCCCGAGAAAAGCAGAATGCCGAGGATCAGGAGCAAAACAATGCCTGCGAGGATGATGCCGATAAATTTGTTCCAGCGGAAGGCCTTCGCGGTGTCTTCGCGGACCATTGTATCTTTGCCGTCGTCATGGATCATTTGATCGGACATACTCCCTCCTGATTTCTTACAGTTTAATGTATCTCCAAAATAAAACTGTACGGTCAAACACTCTAATACTTCTTTTACGGTTTTTTGCCTTCGTTCCAGACAGGCACAAAATTCGAATTGACCAGCCAGATCACAGGCT
>JAICPV010000418.1 GCA_025929655.1 Pyrinomonadaceae bacterium | reverse complement strand
TCGGCGGATCGCTGTTTAGGCGTTGGCGTTATCAATACTTCAGCCATTGGCTCCGGGGCCGGAATGGATTGGGTGTTTTCGTAACTGTCAGCGCAGCTAGTAATAAGACCTGTCGCTAACAATAAAATCAGATTGATGCAATTGACTGTTCTCATCTGACCTCTTACTTTATCGCGCCTTGTATCGGACTTGAAGCCGATGCGTAAAGTCGCTTCGGCATCCGGCCGGAAAGATAAGCGAGGCGGCCGGCCTCGACGGCCAGTTTCATTGCGGTTGCCATTTGTTCGGAGTTCCCTGCTTCGGCGATCGAGGTGTTCATTAAAAGTGCGTCGGCGCCGAGTTCCATCGCTATCGCGGAATCGGATGGAACGCCGACGCCCGCGTCCACGATGATCGTTGCATCGGGAAGCTGCTCGCGCATGATACGCAGGTTCGACGGGTTCTGCACGCCCATTCCGGAACCGATCGGGGCGGCGAGCGGCATCACCGCCGGGCAGCCGGCGTCGAGCAGTTTCTTCGCCATTATCAGATCGTCTGTGAAATACGGCAGGACGATAAAGCCTTCGTTGACCAAAACTTTTGCCGCTGCAAGCGTCTGTTCGTTGTCCGGAAGCAAAGTGGTTTGATCGCCGATCACTTCCAGCTTTATCCACTCCGTGTCGAGAGCTTCGCGTGCAAGCCGCGCAGTGCGAATCGCGTGGTCGGCGTCGTAGCAACCGGCGGTGTTCGGCAAGATCTGCATTTTCGGGTCGAGATGGTCGAGGAACGATTCGGTTTTTCTGTCGAGCGGCACCCTGTTTACCGCGACCGTCACCATCTCGGCGCCGGAGGCTCTATGCGCTTCCTTCATCTCGTCGAACGAGCGGTATTTCCCCGTGCCGATGATCAGTCGTGAAGTGAATTCCTTTCCTGCCAGTACGAATTTATCCTGCATCTATAAAAGAAAGTTTCACGCAAAGGCGCAAAGAACGCAAAGATCATCCGCCGCCGACGAAATGCACTATTTCGATCTTGTCCCCTTCGCTCACAATCGTATCCGGCCATGCGGCTCGACTGACAACTTCTCGGTTGCGCTCGATCGCGACGCGTTGGCGGGGCAACGAAAAAAGATCGAGCAGCCGGTCGAGTGTGACCTCGCTTTCGATCCTTTTCTTCTCCCCGTTCAGCGTTATCTCCACTGAACTAATTTTCTCTTATTGACGATGGACTGTAAATCCGGCGCTCAGGACTGGACGATCGCACGCCGCAGCTCCACCTCGTCAGCACCGACACTCGCACGAACGAGCAGGGCCGCGCGGCCTCCGGAGAATTCCGGCACCTCAAGGTCCATGCGAGCGAGCCCGTTCTGGTCCGTGATCGAATGAAATATTTGCGGACGAATATTCGCGCCCAGGATCTTCACGAGTAATTTGGCGTTAGCTATGACTTTTCTTTCGCTGCCGCGGCTCAGCATGAAGGTTACGCTCTTCCTTTCCCCGCTGCGGAAAGCTGTTTCGTTGACGAACTCCAGGCATAGCCGGTTATGCCCCGCACGTTCCGTCCCGGCCATGTCGCTGACTATCTCGATGGCTTCCCCCGGGAGTTCCGGCAGTTCGTCTATGATCGTTACGCCCTCGATCACCGGCAGTTCTTCGGCCCTCTGCGGTTTGGCTTTAATAACGGGAATTGCGACCTCAGGTTCAGCATTTTTGGCTTGATCGCTTCCGTTCCTCGCAGGCGGCCGTTTCGCTTTAACAGGCCGGCCCCTTTTCTTCTTTCCATTTCCGTTTCCGTTCGTGGACGCAATAAGATCGGCGATCCGGCCGGAGCTTATCGCTGCACAGATCAAGCTGTGCTGGCGCTGCAGGCGCGCGTAAAGGTCCTTTTCCCGGAATCCGCCTGTGAAGAGATCGTCGTATGAGGTCCGCCGGCTCGCCAGTATCGTCCCGCCGTCGTAAACGAGCGACAGGATGAACGGTGTCTCGAGACCTTTGTCCTCCGTCTGGACATGGTACGTCATGCCGTTGTGTTCGACGTCTGTATTGAATCCTGTGATCACAGTTTGCGAAGATACGAAAGTTCGAAGAGGTGGAAGGTACCTGGCGGCGGCATAAACAGCCTCTTAAAATTTAACATAGCGCATCGATTTCGGTCAACGAATTAATCCGCCGAAATGCCCGATTTTACGCGGTGAAACGCAAATCGGAGTTTGCTTGACAGTGCCCTGCGCTTAACTTACGATTTAGTTTGAGCCGTGTCGTAAAAGCAGGAACAAACACTTCGCCGCAATGGGATTGCGGACGGTGTTCAGTTCTGTTTTCGCACTAGAAGAATATATGCCATTCAGCCTGATGGATTATGCCCCGGTCGGCCTGATGTTTCTGGTCGCTCTTGGGTTCGCGGGGAGCCAGCTCCTGGTCACGCAATTGATCGGCCCGCGGAAAAGAACCGCGACGAAGCTGATGCCGTACGAATGCGGCAAGGATCCGGTCGGCGGGGCCCGCGACCGGTTCTCGATCAAGTTCTACACCGTCGCGGTCATCTTTCTCCTTTTCGATATCGAAGTTTTGTTCATGGTACCGTTTGCGGTAGCTTTTAAAAGCCTTTTGGGGCAGCAGGTAAGCAGCGGCGTGCTTTACGGCACGATCGCACTGATCGAGATCCTTATCTTCATCAGCACATTGATCGTCGGGTACATCTACGTTTGGAAGAAAGGGACGTTCGATTGGGGCCTTCAGGCACGTGCCGAAGCCCGAGCGGAGGCGAAGCAGATGGCTCGGGTGAAACGCGAAGCGGAGTATCTGAAAGCCGCCTAAACTATATGATCGGTGATTTTGCTTCGATCTTTCCGTGGATGATTTTCGTCGAAAACCTATATGGGTTTAGAAAATAATTTATTCGAATCGCTCCCCGAT
>JAICPV010000378.1 GCA_025929655.1 Pyrinomonadaceae bacterium | reverse complement strand
GGCCTTCAGATCAGCCACCTCGACAAGCGGATTGGTCATCGTCTCGACATAGATCGCTTTCGTGTTCGGCCGAAGCTTTGTCTTCCAGGTGTCGGGTTTGTTCGCGTCGATGAAATCGTATTCGATGCCAAATCCGGCGAAATCCTTGGTGATCAGATCGTGCGTGCCTCCGTACAAGCAATCCTGCGCGAGCAGATGATCGCCGGCAGAGAGCACGGTCAAAAGTGCAGTCGAGATAGCAGCCATCCCGCTCGCCGAGACGAGTGCGGCTTCTGCATTTTCCAGGGCCGCAAGTTTCTTATGCACTGCGGCGTGATTCGGCGTGTTATTCAGCCGAATATATTTCAGGTCGTGATAATCCGTCTCACCCGCGTACTCGAATGTCGACGACTGAAAGATCGGCATGCTGACGGAGCCCTCGACTCGCGGCTCCGGTTCACCGGCATGAATCAGTTTGGTTTCGATATGTTTGTATTTTCCGCTCATAGAATTAGGAATCGTAAATGTTCGTGCCCTCGATAGGCTCTACGATCACGGCGGTTCCGTATGCTAAAACCTCAGTCGCCCCGCTGCTTATCTCGTTTGCATCGTAACGAGCGCCGATGATGCCGTTGGCTCCGAGCTCGGAAGCGTGCTGGATCATTATGTCGAAAGCATCAGCCCTCGTCTGTTCACATAACTGGCTCCACGCCTTTATGTTTCCGCCGACGATCGTCTGCAGCGATGCCCCTATATTCGCAAAAATGTTTCTGGACCGAACGACTATACCCCGGACCACCCCGAGATTTTGCATAACACGATAGCCCGGAAGGTCGAACGCGGTCGTTACCATCTGGTGCGAGACCGAAAACCGCCGTTCTGCTATTCGGTATGGCGTCTGCGTCTGTATTTGTTCATCCATAGCGTGAATCATAATACATCCGCCCAAAGTTTATAAACGTGGCGTAACGATCACTTTTTGAAACATTTAAGCGGGTAATAGAGTAATAACACTGCTCCTCTTAAACCGGCTTCGCCGTCAAAATAAATTTCTGCGTTGAATGTGCGCCTTTGCTTCAAAAACATTTTTATGAAAACGAACAGTCTCATAAGAGCGATTTTCGCTGTGACATTAATAGTGGTGTTTGTTGCCCCGTATGCGGTTCTCGGTCAAACCGCGGACATTTACGCGGCAATTCGGAAGGAAGGAATGGAGAAGTCCAAGATCCTTAACACGGTACATTACTTTACCGACGTACACGGCCCGCGCCTGACGGGTTCCCCGAACCACGTTAACGCCGCGAAGTGGGCAGCCAACGAAATGAAATCATGGGGTTTCGATCACACGGCACTCGAGCCTTTCGATTTCGGCCGTCCCGGATGGGTTCACGATCGTGCCACCGGATTGATGCTAAGTCCGCAAGCGGACACCCTCACTTTCGAGGTCCTGGCATGGACGCCGTCGACGAATGGCCCTGTCGCAGCGGAGGTTGCCAACTTCGTGCTGCCGCAATTTCCGGCGACCGAGAACCCGCGCGTGCTGCAAAATCCGACGCAGGCCGAGCTAACGGCTTATTTCGAAAAGATGAAGTCGGCCGTCGCTGGAAAGATCGTTCTCTACGGCCAACAGACGTTCATAGACCAATCGACCGCTCAGACCCCAAAACGATTAGCGGACGAACTGATCCGATGCCGCATGGATCCAACCAAAACTCCCGCAGACTGCGGTCCGGCGGGGAATTTCGGCGGGGGCGGCCCGCAACGTGTCACCCCGAGGCCGAATGCTTTGTCGAACACCCAGGTTCGGGACCAGGTCGACAAATTCTTTGTCGATAACAAAGTTCTCCTTCGCATCAACGAATCACAGCTTGATCGCGGGCTGGTGCGCGCTTTCAACAATTCGACTTTCGATATCACACGGGTGGTACCGACAGTCGTGATGCGTACGGAAGACTTCGGCCGGATCCTTCGGTTGATCAAGAACGGTACGCCGGTGAAGCTGGAATTCGACCTCAAAAGTCACATTGTTCCGGAAGGGAAAACGAGCTATAACGTTGTCGGAGAGATCTGGGGCAGCGACAAGAAGGACGAAGTTGTAATGCTCGGGGGCCATCTCGATTCGTGGCACTCAGCGACCGGAGCGACCGACAATGCCGTCGGCTGCGCAACGATGATGGAAGCGGCGCGGATCATCAAGGCCGTTGGCGTCAAACCTCGCCGGACGATCCGTGTTGCCTGTTGGGGCGGCGAAGAGCAGGGCCTGATCGGCTCGCAGGCATACGTGAAACAGCACTTCGGTTCGTTTGAGAATCCGACGGCGGCGTACAGTAAGTTTAACGGCTATTTCAATATTGACAGCGGAACTGGGCGTGCTCGCGGACTTAGCATTTTCGGGCCGCAGGAAGCTGCAACGGTCTTGCGCGAGGCTCTGGCCCAATTCGCCGACTTAGGCTTCGCGGGTGTCCAGGCGACTCGCAGCCGGAATCTTGGTGGGACGGACAGTACTTCGTTCAATCAGGCGGGATTGCCGGGCATTGGAACGACGCAGGACCCGATAGAGTATTTTGCAGGAACCTGGCATACAAATATCGACACGTATGAACGGATCATCGAAAGCGATGTGAAAGCATCGGCGGTCATTTTCGCCGCGGCGGTATACACGCTCGCGATGCGCGATGAGATGCTTCCGCGATTTGCTGCCGACAAGATGCCGCCGCTGCCCGCAACGGCCGCGACTCCGGCGCCAACACCGCGGCCGTCGGCAACGCCGATACCGTAGGTGTGTTTTAACGTTTATTTCTGACGACGTGCTTCGAGAGCGGGGCACGTTTTTTGTTTGCCTGGTCTTTTGTTTCTTGCTGGAATAAGGGCCTGGAAGGGCAGATGTCAGCGAGCATACAAATTTCGCATTTCGGTTTTCGCGCGATGCAGACCTGACGTCCGTGAAAGATCATCCAGTGTGGAAACATGATCCATTGCCTTTTCGGGACGAGCTCCATCAGATCTTGCTCGATCTTTTCGGCATTCTCGTTCGCTGTTAGCCCGAGCCTTTGCGACAGGCGGGCTACGTGCGTGTCCACCACGACGCCGCTCGCGATACCGAATGCATTTCCGAGAACCACATTTGCTGTTTTCCGGGCAACCCCGCCGAGCGTGAGGATCTCTTCCATCTTCCTCGGGATCTCGCCCCCATAAACTTCCAATATGCGATGACATGCGGCTTGAATGTTCTTCGACTTGTTGCGGAAAAAACCCGTCGGGCGG
>JAICPV010000133.1 GCA_025929655.1 Pyrinomonadaceae bacterium | reverse complement strand
GACTCGTCTTAATGAACTTGCGACGATCTTCGATAATTACAACAACAACGGTCCGACCTGCCCATAGCGGTTGACCGATCCGTTGATGTACATGCAAAGGCCCGGAGCGATCCGGGCCTTATTTTTTGTTAGGGCAGGCACGAACTAACTGCAGGGCACGCGGATCATTGGAAAATTTATGCCTGACGATTTTCCGTTTCTGGTCCCCTCGATGCGGGCGGCGAGCGAATTGCCATTAACCTTATAGAGGATACGCTGCGGGAAATCGTGCTCCGGATTCTCGAAGACGAAATCGTTCGCCGACCAGGTCTTCAGCTTGAAAGCCGTTTCCTGCGCGTTCGCCCGCGGCTTGGCAATGTAATAAATAGCATCCTCGCGTTGCTCGATCCGAAGGAATTCATAATCGGTTGTTTTGCCGTTTTTCACCGTTCGTCCGGCACCGATCATCGACGAGCCGGCCGGCTTCATCCACATTTCATTTACCAGCAAGCCCCGCTCGTTTCGCTCCCAGCAGCCGGCAAGGCCGGCGAAATCGGCAAGTGTCGCGATCTGTGCGTAACCGCCGATGCAGAGCGCGGCTAACAGAACATTGGTAGTTAAGAAACTTTTCATTTTGATTGCTCGACTGTTGTTGATGTTTACTCGATGGCGATCGCCGTTCTCAGATCGGATCAGACTTTCTCGGTCTAGGTCATTCAAGTTCGACGGTCTGTTTATATTGCGGGACGGTCACGTTCCAGCCAAACCGTTCGCGGATATGCCCGGCCATAGCCTCGGCGGCGTCGGGCTCGCCATGCGTGGTGAATACGGTCTTCGGCGGATCTTGTTCCAGCGGCGTCAGCCATCGGAGAACGGCCTTCCAATCGGCATGCGCGGAAAAGCCCTCGACCTTTTCGACATTGCATCTGACCGGAACCCAGTTTTTCATTATCTTCACTTCCCTTTCGCCGTCCTGGACCCGCCGGCCCGTCGTACCTGCGGCCTGGTAACCGACAAACACGATCGTCGCTTTCGGGTCGGGCAAGACTCGCATCGCGTGATGAAGCACGCGCCCGCCGGTCAGCATGCCGGACGCCGATATGATGATGCGTGGGCCTTTCATGTCGTTCAGCCGCTTGGATTCGTCACGGGTCGAAGCGGTCGACATCGAATGCGTTCGCAGTGGATGCCTTTTCTGCGCGGTGATCGACGCATATTCCTCATCGTGCTCTTCATTCCAACGGCTGTAAACCTGTGTGGACTGCGCCGCCATGGGCGAATCAACAACGACGGGTAGTATTGGTATACGTTTCTCGTCTTCCAATTGCCGAAGCAGGTAAAGCACTTCCTGCGTCCTTCCGACCGCGAATGCCGGGATCAGTATCGGCCCGCCGCGTTTCGCTCCTTCGTTCACGATGCGGGCCATTTGTTCTTCGCTTGAAACCTCGCCATGAAGCCGGTTGCCGTAGGTTGATTCGACCATTAAGTGATCGCATTTTGGCGGCTCTGCCGGATCGCGCACGATCGACTGGTCGTAATGCCCCAGATCGCCGGAAAACAAAAAACGAATGTCCGAACCGTCGGATTTCGCTCCATCAATTTCGAGGAGCACGAGGCTCGCGCCAATGATGTGGCCGGCCACCAGAAAACTTGCCTTCATCCCATCGCAAATCTGCACGGGAGTCGCATCGTTCGGAACCGGGTGCAGCAGCTTCAAGGCGTCGCGGGCGTCGTTCTCGTCGTATAGCGGGAGCGCGGGCGCATGTGAAGTTAACTGGTGTCGATTTCGGTAATCGGCTTCTTCTTCCTGCAGCCGGCCGGAATCCGGAAGCAGGATCTTGAGCAGGTCCGCGGTGGCCCGCGACGCGAAAACCGGGCCCGAATATCCCAGCCTGACCACCCGGGGCAAGTATCCGGTGTGGTCTATATGTGCATGCGTGATAACGATCGCGTCGAGCGTGTTTACGTCAAAGGGCGGGTCTTCCCAGTTTCGCTCGCGCAATTCGCGTAGACCCTGAAACAAACCGCAATCGACCAGTATGCGTTTATCGGCGTGTTCAATTAGATATTTCGAGCCGGTGACCGTGCCGACACCGCCGTAGAATGTGATCTTCGCCATTCGGGAATGTTAAGGCGACAGGGAAGGAAATCAAAATGTTCGTTAGTGAAAATATTCGCCGGATCGATCGGCGACGTCCCGCGGCATTCCCGCGTTTACATCTTGTTTTCGGGCCCTGGCCGTACGGACAAGCGATTCCGCCGTGTCGCCTTCAATTTCAAAGCCGGCGATCCCCACCGAAATGCGTAGTTTTAAAAGTTCGTCTTCGCCGGCCCGAAACGGTTCTTCCGAGAACGATCGCGCGATCCGGTTGGAGATCTCCGTTGCTCCGGTTTGGTCGGCAGTGGGGAGCACTACCAGAAATTCATCTCCATCGACACAGGCTGCAAAATCCATCGCACGGAGATTGTTTCTTATTTTCTCAGCAGCGTAGATCAGGATCCGCTCGTGGAAATCAGGTCCGTATGCCTTTTCGATCGAGCTCATTTCGGCGATGCCGATCGAAAGTACGCTCAAAGGCCGTTCGTCGGGATTTCTTAATGACTCTGCGACTTCACGCTCGAGAACCATTTGAAAGCCTTGTTCATTTGCGAAGCCGGTGATCGCCTCAAGGTTTGATTGTCGGGCGCCTTCCGCATGCGAATTGGGAGGGATCAGCGAAGATGCGGGTGTCCCATTCTCCAAACTTCGAAACCGGCGAATCGAAGCGACAAAAAGCAGAACGTACAGGCCGGCGAGCACTGAGAGAACAGCGGTCTTTGCGTCCGTCGAGAGATTTGAAACCGCCACAAGATACGTCGCGATCGGAGCCAGAAATCCGAACAATGCGAATGGCAAAATATGATTCAACGCGGGACCGTGTCTGGGTTCTGTCATCATTTTGTCTCGGCGTATCAGGGCGAAGATCGTATGCGTTTCGTGAGGAAGGGCCTTATCCACGATAATTCCCATACGAGAAAATTGTCAATTTTTTTGTTATTTCCACGGGGCGGTTCAAATTTGGTAAATTTTCAGGAAAAAAGGGGGATAAATGCCCAAATTTGACTCAATTTGCCTGAAAATCGCCTTTTCTGCGGTTGACTTACGCTTCGGCGATTTCTATAGTTGCGTTTGCCCTAAATTCGATCGAATTTGGGGCAATTTCGCAATGGCTGCGAAATCGGATATATAGATACATTAATCTTTGAAGAAGACAGGAGACTTGAAAAATAAAATGAAAAAAGCAATTGCACTTTCGTCAGTTTTGGCTCTTGGTGCTCTTGGCATGGCTTGCGGCGGTGCAGCGAATAACACTGTTACCAACACGAACACAAACGCAAATCGCGCTAACACCACCGCGACCAGCACCCCGGTTTCGACGCCGGTGGTAACGAATACAAACACCGGTAACACCACCAATACGGGCAACACCACGAACCGCACGAACACCAACTCGAACACCAACAGGTAGTTCGACGGTTTTCGTCATTTTCCGGCGGCACTCTGACCGTAAGGTCGGGTGCCGTTTTCGATTTTTGTCAAGCAAAAATTAATTGATTTTTGATACGTTCAGGGTTGACTAACCGCGCCAACGTCTTTATATTGTCGAGTGTTCCAGAAACTTAAGGTTGGGACCCGGACTGAGCACCAACGGCCCGGCGAAAAGATAAGTTAACTTTAATCTTTGAAGAAGACAGGAGAATCCTTTAAATGAGAAAAATTATTGCACTTACCATGCTTTTGGCTTTGGGTGCCTTGGGAATGGCTTGCGGGGACGCCGGCACGGCCAATAACACGGCAAACAATGCTAACAGGGCGATCGCCAACGCTGTCAATGCAGCAAACGCGATGGCAGCAAACGCGGCCAACCAGATGGCGAACGCCGCAAACCAGATCGCGAATGCTGCTAACGCTGTCAATGCAGCGGCTGCGAATGCCACGAACGCGGCGCGTCCGGCAACAAACGCTTCGAACGCCAGCAACTCGAACGCGAATAGGTAATCGAGTTCTTTGAATTCGAGTCGGGGCACCCGCTTCCAGGCGGGTGCTTTTTTCGTTTGAAAGTTAAGAGAGTTGTTTCATCAGCTCGTCGACCGAAGTTACGGGCAGCTTGCATACAAAATTCTCACAGACGTAAGCAGTCGGGATTTCCCCTGTGCGTTTTCGATCGGCAAGCATCGGAAGAGCGTCGGTTTCATGTTCCGTTATCGCGACGACGGACGCCGGCATATACTCGTCGAATATCGCTCGTTCGAGTCGGTTCTCCCGCTCGCCGATGATCGCGATCTCTTTTACCGGCGATACATTGAATTCGATCGCCGAAAGCATGCGTCCGAAACCCTGAGGGTAACGCTTAAGCTGCGGCGCCGCCATTCGCATCACTATTCTGGCGAACCGCTCGTAACGATCATCACCATAAAACTTTGCCAATCGTAGCAATACATCTGCCCCCGCTGAATTCCCCGATGGCGTGGCATTATCGTAAAAATCCTTATTGCGTACGATCAGTTCTTCATGGTCATTGGACGTGAAGAAGAATCCGCCTGCTTCCTCGTCCCAAAATTCCGTGATCATCGAATCGGCCAGCCGCCTGGCTTCTTTCAAATACTTGACCTCGCCGGAAATCTGGTAGAGGGCGATCAGGCCGTCGGCGAGATTCGCGTAGTCCTCTATGTAAGCGTTCAATTTGGCATTCCCGTCCTTCCAGGTACGCAGTAAAGACCCGTTCGACTGAAGGTTCGCAGTTAAGAAGTCGGCATTGTGCTTTGCGATCTGCAGATATTCTTCGGTGCCGAGAATTGCCGCCGCTTCGGCAAAGGAGGCGAGCATAAGCCCGTTCCAGGCCGTGAGGATCTTTTCATCCCGAAACGGTTTGATCCGATCTTCTCGCTCGTCGAAAAGTTTTTGTTTGCCTTTCTTGATTACTGCGGCGAGTTCATCAATGTCGACTTTCAAGGCCCGGGCTGCAGTCTCCACCGAATAATTGCGTTGGAGAATATTGCTTCCCTCGAAATTTCCGTCTTCCGAAACATCAAAAAAGAAATTAAAAAACTTCGCGTCTTGTTCACCCAGGATCTGCTCGACCTTCGCCGGCGTCCAAACAAAAAACTTTCCCTCTTCCCCTTCACTGTCTGCGTCCTGCGACGAATAGAACCCTCCTTTTTCGTGCAGCATCTCCCGACGAACATATTCTAGAGTCTCCACCGCGGTGCGCTTGTAAATATCGTTCTTCGTGATCTGGTAAAGATGCAGATATACGCGTACCAATTGAGCATTGTCGTAAAGCATCTTTTCGAAGTGCGGTACCAGCCAGACCGCGTCGGTGGCATAGCGGTGGAAGCCGCCACCGATCTGATCGTAGATGCCTCCGTTCGCCATCTTTTCTGCAGTGAACGTCACCATTTCCAGCGCTCTTTCGTTCCCTGTTCGTTTCCAGTAACGAAGGAGGAATTCCATCGACATCGCCTGCGGGAATTTCGGAGCTCCGCCCCAGCCGCCGTTCTTTGCGTCGAAGGTACGGACGAAGCTCTGGAATGCAATATCGGAGATGCTTTCGTCGATTGGGCCCTCGGCTTCATCTGTAATGGATATTCGCCGAAGCTCTCCCAGTATTTCGTTTGCCGAATGCATCAGCTCCTCGCGTCGCTCTCTCCACGCTTCTGCGATGCTCATCAGGATCTGTTGCCAGGACGGCATTCCATGCCGAGGCGTCGGGGGGAAATACGTTCCGCCGAAAAATGGGATCTTGTCCGGAGTTACGAAAACGTTCATCGGCCAGCCGCCCCGGCCGGTGGTGATCTGAACGAAATTCATGTAGATCTGATCAACGTCAGGCCGCTCTTCCATATCGACCTTGATATTGATGAAATGCTCGTTCTGGATCTGCGCCGTCGCTTCGTCTTCGAACGATTCGTGCTCCATCACGTGACACCAATGGCACGCCGAATAGCCGATACTTACCAGAACCGGCTTGTCTTCAGCCTTCGCTTTTGCAAACGCTTCGTCGCCCCAAGGACACCAATCTACGGGATTGTGCGCGTGCTGTAGAAGGTACGGCGACGTCTCGTCAGCCAGCTTGTTCGTGAATTTCTTTGGTGACTGCATTTCGCGATTCTATCACGCGCTGTTGTTACCATTTGGGTCAGCCAATATACCGGAGCTGTATAATTTGCAGAAATGAAGGTTGCTTTTACGAAACCGGCGCCCTCTGATGGTAGAATGGGAATAATTTCCTCCAGCATCGCCGACGCAATCAAGCGGGTTTTTTGAATTCATTCTACGTAAGGGGCATATCATGACGTTTTCCAAAATTACCTGCGTAATTCTTTTAACGATGGTGGCGATGGTCGCAGTTTCGTTCGCAGCTGTTTTGAACAGGCTGACTGCCGCTTGCTAAGGTTCGTTGACGAGCAGAGCGATCAAAAATGGCCGCACGCTCAAACGTGACTTCGCTTTCAACGCGTACATCGACCAGGACGGCATGGTTGCCGGAAACGCCAT
>JAICPV010000126.1 GCA_025929655.1 Pyrinomonadaceae bacterium | reverse complement strand
GAGATCAACTCGATCGCGGTGCACCCGGACGAGCCGGAGCGCGTCTACATCGCCACGAACAATTATGGCGTCATGATCTCGACCGACGGAGGGAAGAATTTCGCCCAGTCGAACAACAGCTTCACCAGCAGGTTCACGTATTCGGTGACGGTGGACGCCTCGCAGCCCGACCGCCTTTATTCAACGACGATGAACACCGCGACGGCCGGGGGATTTGTATTCTACAGCTCCGACGCCGGACGCAATTGGGTACAGGCAAAGGGGATCGACATCAACAAAGTGTCGCCGTTCACCATTTTGCAAGACCGGACAACGCCGGAAAAACTTTATCTTGGGACGAATCTGGGTATTTTCACTTCGGCCGACCGCGGGATGTCGTGGACGCTGATCGCTCCGCCGCCTCCGCCGAAGAAGAAACCGGTGCGAAAGGGCGCGAAGAAAGCTCCTTTGAAGAAAGCGCCACCGCCGGTGCCGGCCGCTGAAACCGAAGCAGCAGGGCCGCAGATCGTTCCCGTTCTAACGGAAAAAGTGAAGGTCCTCGCGTACACCGAAGACGGGAAGAACGGAATTTTGGCCGGAACCGACAACGGCTTGTACCGGACCTACGATATTGCGAAAGGCTGGGAAAAACTGCCGTTCGGTGATGGCGTCAATGCGAACGTTTTTGTGATCCATTCGTCGCCGCTGGTTCCGGGAACTATCTGGGTTGGTACGGCGAGCTCTGGTGTGATCGTTTCGCGTGACGACGGTAAGACATGGGAGCGTGTCAACGTCGTGCCCGAAAACACTCCGGTGAGCTCGATCATGACCGATCCGAAGCGTCCCAACAATATGTACGTCGGTTCGATCCAGACCTTTTACGTCAGCCGCGACGGCGGCCGAACATGGGGACGCCGCGGCGGCGGGCTTCCGCTCGGGGACTACACGAGCATCCTGATAAATCCGGCGAACCCGGACGAAGTGATCGTGTCCAGCGCGCTGGAAAGTGACGGCGGAATTTTCTACTCGGAAGATGCCGGAAACAAATGGAAACGCATCGATTCGAAGGACATGAAGATCCCGAGCAGGCGTGTATGGTCGATGGCATTCGACCCGAACGATTCGAACCGTATCTTTGCCGGATCGCACTCGTCCGGCGTCTACGTGATCGACCGTCGGGAGGACACGGCGAAGGCGGCATCGGCTGGAGCCGAACCTCAGTCGCGTTGACCGGTTCGCAAAGTGAAGACTATTGGAGACGCTCTTAAAAGGGCGTCTCTTTTGATTTGTACCGCGTTCCCGCGCCACTTATAATTTCACTATTCGGGAGCCCCAGCCAACAATGCAGGAAGGAGCATGTCGCGAGCAAAGCGAACGAACAGTTCTGCGGTTTGAGGACCTTCCTTTTTCGCGCGTTCCGGGCCAATCGAAACTATTTCTTCAATACCTTAGCGACCCCGTCTCACTCCAAAAATATTTTCCGTCTACCGTATCGAATATTGGCGAGCTTTCTTCGCGAAAGGACGAAGTGCTTGCGAGCCACCTCGTCGATAGGGAAGCGATGTGTGAAGTGCTGATGGACCAAAACGCGGCGTTTGGCGGCGGCCGCGCGTCAGCTGAAAACGTCCTGAAATTGAAAGATGCCGCTTCTGTCGCCGTGCTAACCGGCCAGCAGGCAGGCCTGTTCACCGGGCCCCTGTACACGATTTATAAAGCACTTTCCGCGATCCGGATCTCGGAAGAATTGAACGCACGCGGGGTGAAATCGGTGCCCGTGTTTTGGATCGCGACCCAAGATCACGATTTTGAGGAAGTATCGAATGCCTGGGCGATAGGCCACGACGGCAAGCTCGTGGAAACGCGATTCAGTGTGCCCGAACCCGAACGCGGGAAGCCGGTCGGAAAGATCGCTTTCGATAGTTCGATCGAGTCGCTGATCTCAGATTGGCTCGGCTCAATGGCGTCTTCAGTTTCGAGTCCGGAGATCGTAAAGCTGCTCAGTGATTCATATTCCGCCGGTTCGAGTTTCGGGCTGGCTTTCGGCAAGACGCTGGCGAAATTATTTGAAAGATATGGCCTCGTAATATTCGATCCGCTCGACGACCGCGTCCAGCGGCTGGCCGGACCGATCGTTTCCGGGGCGATCGAAAGATCTGAAGAGGTCGTCGCTGCTTTGCGAACGCGCAGCTCTGATCTCCAAGCCGACGGCTATCATGCTCAGGTGCTGATCGGCGAAAACTACTTTCCGTTGTTCTGGCACTCCGATGACGGCAGACGTTCGTCGATAAAGAGGACGGACTCCGGAAAATATCGCGTTTCCGGTTCGAAGAGCGAATTCACCGCCGGAAAACTTTCGGCCGTCGCACGCTCGGAGCCGGAACGTTTCAGTGCGGGCGTTATGCTGCGGCCGATCGTGCAGGACTTCCTTTTTCCGACGATATGCTACGTCGGCGGCGGTGCCGAGATCGCATACTTCGCGCAAAACAGCGAGGCCTATCGGATCCTGAAACGTCCCGCGACACCAATATTTCACCGCCAGAGCTTTACGGTCGTCGAGCCGAAGCATTCACGGACGAGTGAAAAGTACAAGCTGATATTTGAGGACGTATTTCGCGGTTTCGATGCGCTTCTGCCGGAGATCATTGAGCGCCTGATCGACCCGGACACGTCGCGGGTTTTCGCCGATGTCGAAGAAAAGATAAATACGGAATTGAACCGGCTTGATCAACAGCTTTCGCAAATAGATCCTACGCTCTCGGCGAATCTAGCGACTCGCAGGCGAAAGATCATCTATCATATCGGCGCTCTAAGAACGAAATTCGAACGAGCGCGTATTCAAAAGGACGAGACTGCGAATAGAAGACTTCGGTCGTTGTTCGTTACTCTTTATCCTGAAAATGTCCTGCAGGAGCGAATGCTCAATTTTGCTCATTTTGCGAATCTTTATGGCGTTAACTTTATCGAGTGGATTCACGACTCCATCGATGTGAACAACAAGGACCACAGAATCCTTTATATACGATGAATAAGATCAGGATCCTTTCGGACAATCTCGCGAACCAGATCGCCGCCGGCGAGGTGGTCGAGCGGCCCGCGTCCGTGATCAAGGAGCTGATAGAGAATTCCATTGACGCCGGCGCGACGCGCATATCGATCGACATCGAGCTTGGCGGCCGGCGATTGATGAAGATCTCCGACAATGGCGAGGGGATGACCCGCGACGACGCGATCCTGGCCTTCGAGCGGCACGCGACGTCGAAGATCAAAGAACCCGAGGACCTCGGCCGCATCGGCACGCTTGGATTCCGCGGTGAAGCGTTGGCGTCGATCGCGTCTGTTGCAAAAGTAGAGCTGACAACGAAGATCGAGGACGAGCTTGCCGCGACATTGGTACAGATCGAAGGCGGCCGGCTGATCGATGTCCGCGATGCGGCCCGGCCAACGGGCACAACGATCGCGGTCCGTGACCTGTTTTTTAATACGCCGGCTCGGCGAAAATTCATGCGGTCGGAAGCTACGGAGAATTACCATCTGACATCGATCGTCCAGCATTATGCGCTGGCACATCCTGAGATCGCATTTACACTTACGAACAACGGTCGAGAGGTCCTTCAGGTTTCGCCGGCGAAGGATCTTCGCGAACGCGCATTTCAGGTTTTTGGCGCCGGGCTGCTTGAAAGCCTTTTGCCCGTCCGCGGCGGCCGGGAATTTACCGCCACCGTATCCGGGTACATTTCTGCTCCGCGCGAGCGGCGGACCAATCGCGATTCGCAATATTTTTTCGTGAATCGCAGGTTCGTACGCGATAAGGCGATCGCGGGAGGATTGCTCGAAGGGTACCGCTCTGTTCTACCGCATGGCGTTTATCCGGTGGCGTTTTTGTTCGTCGATGTCCCGCTAGAAGAGATCGACGTAAATGTGCATCCTGCCAAGACGGAAGTTCGATTTCGCCGGACGGAAGCGGTCAAGGAAGCGATCGCGGAAGCGGTGCGAAACGCCTTGGCGAGCGCCGGCATTGTTGCTCATGGTGAGCCGGTCGAAGAGCCTGTTGAAGAGCGTTTTGTATCGACTGCGGCGGCCTCTACCGAATCACCATACTTCGCCGATCAGCCGAAGATGTATTTCGATGCTGGCGAGCCGGCACCCTCCGAACCTGCGCTTAACATCCCTGCACCTGTTGCAGTTCGCGAAGATGCGGACGCGTATTTTTCCTATTCGCCGCCGATTGAAGAAGCCTTTTCTGTTCCGCCGTCGCAAACGGATGGGTCGTTCGAGCAATTCGAAGAAAACGTTCCGACTCCGGCCGCGATCTCTGCGGATTCGGTGGCCCTGCCACCGATGAATTCCGCCGAACGTTTCGCCAAACCAGCCGAAGTCGCAGCCGTTTCGGGCCACGCGATCCGTCCGATCGCGCAGCTTCATGAAAGCTTCATCATTGCGGTTGACGATGAAGGCCTGCTACTCGTGGACCAGCACGTCGCGCACGAACGCATCCTTTTCGATAAATACCGCGCTCGCGAGACCGGCCGTGAGACCGAATCTCAGAATCTCTTGCTTCCCGAAACGCTTGATCTCACACCTGCGCAATCGGAAGCGTTTCAATTGATCGAAGATCAGCTTGCAGAGCTAGGGTTTGACGTTATGAAGCTTTCGGGTCGCACGATCGCGATCAAATCGATCCCGACAGATCTTCCGGCCGCCGAAGCAAAGAATTTGCTCGCTGAAATTCTGGATAATATCGAGGTCGATAAACGCGGGGCCGCGAAATCGACGCTGCGTGACGATATTGCCGCATCGCTTGCATGTAAAGCCGCAGTGAAGATCAATATGAAACTGACGCCGGAAAAAATGCAGTGGCTGATCGATAAATTATTGCTGACCTCGTCACCGACCACGTGTCCCCACGGCCGGCCGGTGATCTTGAGGCTGACAATGAAAGACATCGAGCGAGGGTTCCACCGAACATGAACGAATATCCGGAAGAAAGGCCGCCGGCATTTTGGAACCGCGTTTATATCGCCGTTGTACTTACAACCGTCGTGGTGGTCACTCTGCTGTGGGCCTTTTCTCGTTATTTTTCAAGCTGATTAAAAATGCATCTTCTCGACTGGCTAATCGTCGTCGCTTACCTCGCCTACGTGATCTGGGACGGGGTGCGCATGACAAAGCACAGCAAGACGAAGGAGGGGTATTTTCTTGCCCACCGCTCGCTGCCTTGGTGGGCCGTCGGGCTTTCGGTCATGGCGACGCAGCTCTCGGCCATAACGCTTGTCGGCACGACCGGCCAGGCATACGCGGACGGAATGCGGTTCATTCAGTTTTATTACGGGCTGCCGTTCGCAATGATCATCTTGTGCGTAACGGTCGTGCCGTTCTTTCATCGCGCCAACGTATTCACCGCGTACGAATATCTCGAAAAGCGTTTTGATGTAAAGGTTCGAACGCTGACGAGCTTCTTCTTCCTGATCTCTCGCGGACTCGGTGTCGGGACGATCATCTCAGCGCCGGCGATCGTGCTGTCGATCGTCTTCGGGTGGAACCTGATCGCGACGATCTTCGCGATCGGGATGTCGACGACGATCTACACCGTTTTTGGCGGCGTGCAGGCCGTAACCTGGACGGACGTCAAGCAGATGTTCGTGATCTTTTTCGGGCTGGGCGTCTGTTTCATCGTTATCATATCAAGCTTTCCTGAAGGTGTATCCCTGTTCGACGGCCTGCGGCTCGCCGGAAGTCTCGGCAAACTGAATACCGTCGATACGAGTTTCAACCTTCAGGAGAAATACACGATCTGGTCGGGGCTGATCGGCGGGCTTTTTCTGATGTTGGGGTATTTCGGCTGTGACCAAAGCCAGGTGCAGCGGTTTTTGACGGCGAAGTCAGTCGACGAAGGACGAACGTCGCTGCTGATGAGCGCGTTTCTAAAGATCCCAATGCAGTTTTTTATTCTGTTGATCGGGATTCTGGTTTTCGTTTTCTATCAATTCAACGCGCCCCCGATCGTTTTTAATACTTATGAGGTCGCGAAAGCCGAGCAGTCGATTCAGTTTCGCGAGATACAGGGAAAGTACGCCGCTGCTCAGGAAACACGCCGATCGGCCGCGATCGATTATTCCGTTCAAGGAGAGGCCGCTCGACAGCCGTACGTCGATGCTGACAAGCAGTTCAATGCGACAAGGAAAGAGGCGGTCGATTTCGTCAAGGCGACGAGCAACCCATCTTTCAACGATGTCAATTATGTTTTCCCGACGTTCGTTTTGCAGAACATGCCGATGGGTGTTATCGGCCTTATCATCGCGGCGATCTTTGCGGCGGCGATGTCGTCGATCTCGGCAGAACTGAATGCACTTGCAACAGCGACTACGATAGATTTCTACCGGCGCCTTTATGCTCCGGAAGCCGCCGACGGGCATTACGTCGCGGTCGGCCGCATCTCGACTTTTATCTGGGGGATATTCGCGTGCATTGTCGCGATCTTTGCAACAAATCTTGGGTCGCTCATCGAAGTCGTGAACAAATTCGGCTCGTTCTTTTACGGCTCGCTGCTCGGCGTATTCGTTCTTGCGTTTGTCGTCAGGCGCGCAAATTCGCGGGGCGCATTTTTCGGTTTGCTTTTCGGGATCGCTTCGGTTTGGATCGCGAGCTGGTATACGACGATAGAATTTCTCTGGTTCAACG
>JAICPV010000024.1 GCA_025929655.1 Pyrinomonadaceae bacterium | reverse complement strand
CTTTTACAGAAACGTACAAACTTCGAACGACGCCGTTTGGTATACGAACCGGACGAACAGGACTTACATCGGGATCCTTTATTCGAACGCGATTGGGAGATCTTCGTCGTAAAGCGCGACCCCGACACCGGCGAGTTCGTGACCGAAACCATTGCAGTGGACGAGACGGCGGCGGCGAATTAGATTCAATTCCGCTGCATTTCCTGATAAAGTGCGGGTCGCGGGATGTTCGAAAATTCAGAGATCCAAATTCTGCGGCGCGGCCCTTCATTCTGGCTTTCGGCGGCGCTCTGCGCTATTGCGGTGCTGTTTGTCGTGAACCTTGTCCGCGTCAACCGGCAGCCCCAGCAAAACCACCCGTCCGCCAACACGTTCGTAGAGCAGCATTTCGAAGGCCGGATCGCGAACGAACGCTCAGTTATCGAACCTGGCGAGACGCTTCCGTTCCGGGTCCATTTCAATTACCGCTCGACGATCAAGGGGACGTTTCGCGCGGCAAACAACGAACAGCGTGTCCTTTTTGTCATCCTGGATGAAAAGAATTATGAGTTGTGGTCACGCGGCGGTGAATACAAGACCGCCGTTTCTACCGGAAAGGTACCGGCCGCTAATGTTTCGCGTGTATTGGAAGCGGGTACGTATTTTCTGATCTTCGACAATCGTGCATCCGAAACTCGCGCCGTCGTCGAGATCGATCTAAGGGCGGAGTGAGCTTTAGGTTTCGACTGCCTTCATTTTTACTCCGACGATCTTTCCTTCACGATCGCTGCCGAGCACGTAGATCGTTACTCGAATCTTTCCCACCTTGAACACTTTTAGCTCATTCAGCTCCTCATCCAGGAGCACCTTAAGCGCTTTGAAGCTCGCAGCATTCGCGCGCTGCCCTTCACTGAACCATTCTTTTTTTGTTGTCAGCCTGGAAAACAATTGCTCCGGATCGACGAGCGTTACATGCTTCGATGGCGATACTCCAACTGCCGCAAGGACATCTGAAATCGAATTTGATCGTGGCTCGCCTCCGAAAACCGGAACGACCTCGCTATCTGTTTCGCTTACGAAATTCAGTCCTTCGCACGTCCGCTGCAACCTGGTTCCGAAGCTTTCTGAATTTGTCGAATCGTGTTTCGGCATCCCGGCGAAAAAAAAGTAAAAAAATCGAAAATTTCCCGTCGTAATTCGGGTGAAAACCGCCTTCGAAAATGTCCGATTTCGGGGTCAACTTATTGTATAAAAAAGAACTTAACCTCTCAAAAAAATGCCTCATTGAAACTGTGGATTTTTGTTTGCAAAGGGGTTATGTGTGTGTTAATCTTGCTCCCGCTTTAGAGATAGTCGTCCCTGTAAAGCCTTGAAAACAAATAGCTTAAAGTTGCACTTTAAGGTTTAAGCACCTTTCCACAGTCCTGTGGAAAACCGTGTGGAAAACCTCGAGGCTATTTGTTTTCAAGCGGCTCGGCCGAACACCTTGCAAGCGGTAAACGCATCTTTGTTAAACGGGTCGCAGTAAGAGCAACCAGCAGTAACGATAACCGTTATCTGCGATAGATATTTTCGTCTTAATTTCGGACTTTTTGGAGATATTTTCTTGGAATCCACAGCACCCATTGTCAGCGTTTGGAACGATGTTCTTACACATGTGGAAAAGCGCTTAAACCCGAGCGTCTTTGAAACCTGGTTCGGACGGATCACGTTCGACGGTTTCGATCCTGAAGAACGCGTTATCAAACTCAGCGCCGCCGATATCACAAAAGACTGGGTCGAGCGGTACTACACCGCGATGATCGACGAGATCCTCGACGGCCTCGGTCTCGAAGGCTGCCGTCTTGAGTGGACGATCGAGCAACCGGCAACACAGAACAACGACGCGAGCTCGTCGGCGGACGACATCGCAAAGGTCGAACGCGCCCTGCACATCAGCGTTGCCGACGACAATGCCGCGCTTACCGACAACTCGCTAAATCCGAAATATACATTCGAGAAGTTTGTCGTCGGCACGTCGAACCAATTCGCACATGCCGCCGCGAAAGGGGCGGCCGATTCTCCGGGCAAAAGCTACAATCCGCTTTTCCTTTACGGCGGCACCGGTCTGGGAAAGACGCATCTGATGCACGCGATCGGGCATTCGATCAAAGAACACAATAAACATCTCAGCGTCGCTTACGTGACGAGCGAAAAATTCATGAACGAGCTGATCAATGCGATACGCTTCGACAAGACCGACGCGTTTCGTGCGAAATACCGCTCGATCGACGTGCTCCTGATGGACGACATACAGTTCTTCGCCGGCAAGGAGCGCACGCAGACGGAATTTTTCCATACCTTCAACACGCTGCATAACGACCAGAAACAGATCGTGCTTACGAGCGACTGTCCGCCTCGGGAGATACCGACGCTCGAGGAGAGATTGCACTCGCGTTTCGAATGGGGACTGATCGCGGACATCGAGCCGCCCGATCTTGAAACCAAGGTCGCGATCCTTAAAAGGAAAGCCGACATGGACGGCATCGATTTGACGGACGAGATCGCGATCTTTATCGCCAGCAAGATCAAGAGCAACGTGCGCGAGTTGGAAGGTTCCCTGCTTAGGTTGGTAGCCATCGCCTCTCTTCGCGGCGTGCCGATCTCAAAGATGGTCGCCCAGGAAGCGATGAAGAGCATCATCGAGAGCGAGCGTGCCGAGGGCCTGACGATGGAACGCATTGCCCGGACCGTTGCGGCTCACTATCAAATGTCTGTGGAAGAACTGAAATCCAAAAACAACAGCCGGGCCGTGGCTATGCCGAGACAAGTAGCGATGTATCTGTGCAAACGGCTCACGCGGCACAGCTATCCGGAGATCGGGCGCGAGTTCGGCGGGAAGCATCACACGACCGTGATGCACAGTTTTGACAAGATCGAGAACCTGACCAAGGCCGATCGCGTTTTCCACAACACGATCAGTTCGTTAATTGATAGTCTTTGCAACTAGTTAGAGGCTTTTCGGAAACGTTGCGCGAGTGTAAATTTCCACAAAGAACGTGAATTTACAATACGCTAAATCATTTAGAGCCAGCAGTTTACATAAAGATTTACACATTTCCGAAAGGTAAATACGAAATGAACTGTGGACACAGGTGGAAAAGGCGGGCCGGTTCAAGATTTCAGCAGTTTGAGCAAGTTTTCCACAGATTTTGCACAGCCTTCTGTGGACGGAAAAAGGCCGATAAATAGGGACTTTCCCTTAGTTTTTCACAAACCCACAGGCTCTATTACTAATGCTGTTTATAAACATTCTTTGATCTGATTTAGTAAGAGTGAAAGCTGGGAACGCAGGCAGCCTGCCTGCATGAATGAAGCGAATAGCTATTAACGAAACACTGTATCAGCTATAATATCAAGACAAATTACCGGAGTATTGAATCGAAATGGAATTCACCATCAAACAGAGCGTTCTCAAGGAAGAACTCGGCTACATCCAGGGCGTCGTCGAACGCAAGAGTACGATACCGGTGCTATCGAACATCCTGATCGAGAGTTTGGGCGAAAACTCGATCCGGATAGTCGGCACCGACCTCGACGTGACGATCCGCTGTGATGCCGAGGCCGAGATCAAACAGACGGGTGCGATGTGCATACAGGCCCGCAAGCTGTTCTATATCGTCCGCACGCTCGACGAAGGCGAAGTCCATTTCAAAAAAGAAGATAACGAATGGGTGCAGCTTAAGGCGGGCCGCGCGAAATTCCGCCTCGCGGGCGTCAACCGCGAGCAGTATCCCGAGATCCCGATCTTCAAATCCGCTCCGCTGAAATTGTCCGCCGAGGTGTTCAACTATTTCATTCAGAACACGGCGTTCGCGATCACCAACGAGACGAGCCGCTTCACGCTCTCAGGCGCCAAGTTCGTCATCGACGGTGACAAGGCCCGCATGGTCACGACCGACGGGCACAGGCTCGCGTTCATCGAAAAGACGATCGAGAAGCAAGATGCGAAGATCGACACGCTGGTACCGAAGAAAGCCCTTCTAGAGCTGGTAAAGATCTCGCGCGAGGCGGGCGGCAACGTCGCCTTCGGCGAGGACCAGAACCACATCTATTTCGAAACCGGCGGCCGCCTCCTTATCACGCGAAAACTTACCGGCAACTTCCCTAACTACGAAATGGTGATGCCGAAGGACAACGACAAAAAGGTCGTCTTCGATCTGGTCGATATGCGCAACGCCGTCCGCCGCATCGCCCTGGTCGCCGACGAACGCAACCGCTCGATCCGCATGACCGTCCGCGAGGGTGAAGTGGAAGTGACCGCTCAATCTTCCGAAGAAGGTGAAGGCGCCGAGGTCGTCCCGGCCGACTACAAAGGCGAAGAGGTCCTGCTCGGTTTCAACCACCAGTACCTTCAGGAATTCCTGGGGAACGTCGGTGCGTTAGAGAACGCGGGCACCGTGACTGAGCAGTACGCAGTAAGCAGTAAGCAGTCGGCGGAAGCGGACCAAAAGTCAGAACCGGAAGCTGTAGCGACCGGGTCAACCGCCGCCACGCCGGCACGCGAATCTAAACAACCGACCCGTATCTCGTTCGAGTTCAAAGACTCAAACGCCGCCACACAGATCCGCATCGCCGGCGACACCGCATACGACTACAAATACATCGTCATGCCATTGAGGATATGACGAAACGCGGACGCCATCGTCCGCAACGAACGCCACTGCGTTCGAAAGGTTTGTTCGTCCTCCGGGCTCATTGCGGACGAGGGCGTCCGCGTTCCATAGCATGGACACCGCAACCGAACTCAGATTGATCGAGGAGCAACTCGCGGCGTCGTGGGTGGCGGGGGATCATAAGTATCATGAACGCATCCTGGCGGAAGACTGGAGCGTTATCGATCCCACCGGCAATATTCTCACCAAAGCGGATGTACTTCGCGAAGCGTTTTCCGGCGATCGAAAGATAACGACCGGGAAGATCGACCAGGTGAGCGTGCGCGATTTCGGCGACTGGGCGATCGTCACCGGCCGTACCCAGATGGCCGGCACCTACATGGGCCAGAAAATGGACGTCAAACTCCGCTTCACCGACATCTTCGTCCGCCGCGATGGCGAATGGAAATGTATCGCCTCACAAGGAACGTTCATCTCTGAATGAATCAATATTCGCTTGGCGATATAGGATTATCGGGTGATAATCCGTCTGTTCTTTCCTATCGCCAAAAGTGAAGCAATGTCCACAGTGCAAGCTGGTTTACGCCGATGTCGAGCTGAATTTCTGCCTCGACGACGGTGCGGTGCTTATTGAACGCACCGCTGACAATGAACCGGCGACGGCGGTCATCCCGTCGCCGCATGAAACCAGCGAGGACGCAACTCGCAGTTTTCGTTCGGGCGAGATTCCTTCTGAAACCATTCCTTCGAGCGATCAACCAAATAACAGACCGAACACGAAAATAATTGCCGCATTAGCTACAACCGCGCTGATATTGATCGCGGGGTTTTTTGGCTATCGATATTACAGCTCTTCAGTTTCCGGACAGATCGAATCGATCGCGGTGATGCCGTTCGTTAATGCCAGTGGTAATCAAGATCTAGAGTATTTGTCGGACGGGGTAACAGAGAGCTTGATAAACAACCTCTCGCAATTATCGAAACTATCAGTAAAAAATCGCAGCTCCGTTTTTCGATATAAAGGAAAGGACGTTGAACCGCAGCAGGTCGCAACGGACCTGAAAGTGCAAGCTGTGCTAAATGGCCGCGTCACGCAGCGCGGTGAAAATCTGACGATCAGCCTCGACCTCGTTGATGGCGCAACGGGAAACCAGATCTGGGGCGACCAGTACTCTCGAAAGACCGGCGATCTTGCAGCGCTGCAGTCTGAGATCGCACGCGACGTATCGCAAAAACTGCGTGCTCGCCTAACCGGCGAAGAGCAAACACGAGTAGTCAAAAATCAAACGCTAAACACGGAGGCCTATCAGCTTTATCTGCAGGGCCGTTTCAACTGGAACAAGCGTACCGAACAAACAACTGCAAAAGCGATCGAGCTTTTTCAACAGGCGATCGAAAAAGACCCCAACTACGCAATGGCGTATGTTGGCTTGGCGGAGAGTTACGTTTTGGACGACACACGCACGGACCACGACGCCTACCCGAAAGTTAAGGCCGCAGCTGAAAAGGCACTTGCGATCGATCCAACATTGGGAGAGCCGCATGCTGTGCTAGGGGTCTATTTCGACACCTATGAAGGCGATCACGAAGCGGGAGAACGAGAGTTCAGAAAGGCCATCGAGCTCAGCCCAAACTACGGCACGAGCTACCACTGGTGGGCCGAGACGTTGGTAAGTTGGGGCCGATTCGACGACGGGTTGGCGGTTTACAAGAAAGCGCTAGAGGTCGATCCGTTTTCGCTCGCGATCGGCACGGATTATGGCATTGCTCTCTTCTATGCTCGTCGTTACGACGAGTCGATCAATGAACTAAAGAAACTCACAGAGGTCGATCCGACGTATGTCAGAACCTACGCTTATATTGCCCGTGTTTATGAGTCCGCCGGAAGATTTGAAGAAGCATTGAACGCTCATGAAAAACGAGCGATGCTGCGAGGAGAGAACCCAAAAAGGCTTTCGGATGGAAAACAGGCAATTCTGACCGCGTATCGCACTTCGGGAGCAAAAGGATATTGGGAGGCAATTCTGAAGTTTCAGCTGGAAGAGCTTAAGAAAGGGAGCGACGTGCAACCGATCGCACTCGGCCGGATCTACACTCAACTTGGTGAGCGCGATGAAGCATTCAAATGGATCGATAAAGCGATGGAAGGCCGGGTCAACGATTCGATTTTCATGCTAAAGGTTTCGCCGGAGTGGGACCCGCTTCGCAGCGATCCCAGATTCACAGAAATAATAAAAAAGCTCCGACTGCCCTGATCTGTTCGCTATGAAACGGTGCCCTGAATGCAGGCGAGATTATTACGATGACAGTTTGGCATTCTGTCTCGAGGACGGAGCCGCGCTGATACAGGGATCTGTCCCGTCGCCGGACGAACCCGCGACACAAATTATTTCGCCGCATGTGACAAGCGAGGACCCAACGCGCAGCTTTCGCTCGACCGATATTCCGTCCGGCAGTATTCCTGCGATTCAACAAACCCGAGGCAAGCCGAAAACTAAAACGCTGCTGATCGCATCGCTCGCAGCGATCGGGATGCTTGCAGCAGGGTTTTTCGGCTACAAATTTTACAGTTCAACAGGTTCCCGACAGATCGAATCGATCGCGGTCATGCCGTTCGTGAATGAGACGGGGAGCGCGGAGGTAGAGTATCTCAGCGACGGTATGACCGAGACGCTTATCAAAGGGCTTTCGAACGTTCCGAATCTTAACGTCAAACCGCGTTCGACCGTTTTTCGATATAAAGGGAAAGATACTGACCTAAGCACTATCGCGCGCGACCTGAACGTGCAGGCGATCCTGAACGGCAGGGTGACTCAGCGCGGTGACCAGTTGACGCTGAGCCTTGAGCTTATCGATGTTCCGAACGATAAGGTCATCTGGACTGAGCAGTATCAACGCAGACAAACAGATCTGGTTTCGCTGCAGAGCGAGATCGCGCGCGACGTTTCCTCAAATATAAAGGCGAAGCTGACGGGTGCCGAAGAAGAGAAAATAACAAAAACGGGAACCAACGACCCGGAAGCATATCAGGCATATTTGAAGGGCCGCTATCTCTGGAACCGTCGGACGGCCCTAAATATTCGAAATGCCCTCGAGCAGTTCACGATCGCGACAGAACGCGACCCCAACTACGCGCTTGCGTTCGTCGGACTCGCCGATTGCTACCTGGTATTGCCCGAATATGCCGGCATTCCGACCAATGAAGCACTGCCTAAGGCCAAAGCTTATGCCGAGCGGGCACTAGCGCTCGACAGCCAACTTGGGCAGGCCCACGCCACTCTTGGTTTGGCGGCAGAATATGCCTGGGAGTGGGAAGAGGCTGACAAACAGTTTCAACGTTCCATCTCGATGGATCCGAATTACCCGACTGCCTATCACTGGTATTCGATCCGGCTAAGGACGAGGGGGCGGTTTGACGAGTCAGCCGCGATGATCAAGCGGGCTCAGGAGCTGGACCCGGTGTCGAGCGTGATCGCCGTCAACGTCGCGAGAACGCATCAGGTACTGAAAGACGATCAGGCAGCGGTGGACACGTTCCTGAAGTTGATCGAAATGGATTCGGGTTTTCCTCCCGCACACCAGTATCTGGCACTTTCCTATCTCCGTCAGGGGCGTCAGGCAGAGGCGGTGACAGCGGCCGAGAGGGCCGTTGAACTTTCCAACCGCAGCGGCATTACACTTGGCGATCTCGGATACGTATACGGCTCAGTTGGCAAGAAGGATGAGGCAACTGCTCTTTTGAAAGAACTTGAGGCCAAATACGCCCGAAATGAGGCGAGCGGCCTTCACATTGCCACCCTATATGTGGGCTTGGGCGAAAGGGACAAGGTCTTCGAGTGGTTAGAAAAGGATTTCAATGCCAGGAGCGGCCAGATCGCACAGATCCGCTGGATGTCGCAGTTCGATGCGGTCCGCGACGATCCCCGGCTCAACAACCTACTGCGCCGAATGAACCTTGTCGAATAGTTTATGAAGAGATGCCCGCAGTGCGGCCGTGAGTATGACAGCTCGATGATGTTCTGTCTTGATGACGGGGCGGAATTGCTGTACGGCCCGGCAATTTCAGAACCTTCTGCAACGTCGGGCGACCGGTTCGAAGAGCCGCAGACCGCGATATTACACGAGACGGCACACCCCGGTAATGCGGCAACGCGGTCGAAAATACACACTACGGAAGAAGAGCCGCGAACCAGCTTCCCGAGTCAAAGTATTGCCAGAGATATTGCGGCCAAGCCTTCCAGGCCGAAGTTGCTGGCCGCCGGCGCCATACTCGCAGTTTTGCTCGGCGGGTTCCTAGCTTATCGTTACTTCTTCATCCCGGGAGCGGACCAGATCGATTCGATCGCAGTTCTTCCGTTTCAGAACACGGGCGGCGGCAGCGATGCCGAATACCTCTCTGACGGCTTGGCGGAGTCTTTGATCTACCGCCTTTCGCAGATCCCGGAGCTAAAGGTCAGCCCGCGAAGCTCCGTGTTTCGTTATAAGGGCAAGGATACCGACGCGGAGCAGATCGGAAGCGAGCTCGACGTGGATGCGGTTATGACGGGCCGACTCGTTCAGCGTGGCGACAACCTCACCATCAGCGTCGATCTCGTTGACGTGCGGAACAGAAAAACGCTTTGGGGAGAACAGTTCGAGCGTAAGACATCCGAACTGCTCGCGACCCAGCGCGATATCGTGTCTGCGATCGCGGAAAAACTTCAATTGAAGCTCAGCACGAAAGGCATCACTAAACAATATACGAACAACAACGAGGCATACCAGCTCTATCTCCAGGGCCGCTATTTCTGGAACAAACGTTCGGCCGACAATCTGAAAAAGGCCACGGAGTTGCTGAAATCGGCGATCGAGAAGGACCCGACGTTCGCCCTCGCGCACGCAGGTCTTGCCGACTGCTATGCGGTTTCCTATTACTATGTCGGCGAGCGTCCGCGCGATTCCGTCGCACTTGTAAAGCTGTACGCCGGCAAAGCCATCGAGCTCGACCCGACACTGGCGGAGCCTCACACATCGATGGGGTTCGCGTACTTTATCGATTGGGACTTCGCATCGGCGGAGAAGCAGTTTCTAAGAGCGATCGAGCTGAACCCAAATTACCCGACGGCGCATCACTGGTATTCACGTTTCCTGCGGGCCATGGGACAAATCGATAAAGGCTGGAAGGAGATACACCGGGCGCAGGAGTTGGAGCCGCTTTCGCTGATCTTTATGAACAACATCGCGGAGATGCACATCGACCGCGCTGAGTTGAACGAGGCCGCGGCGCTCAGCCAGCGCATCATTGACCTCGACCCTTCGTTTTGGGGCGGACACCAGACCCTCGGCATCACGCTGATCAAACAAGACAGGCTTCCGGAAGCTCTGGCCGAAGCGGAAAAAAGCGTCGAGACATCGAATCGCATGAACGCCCCGCTGGCACTTTTGGGCCACGGCTATGCACTGCAAGGCAGGCGGACCGAAGCCGAAGCGATAATCCAAGAGCTCAACAAGCGAATGCAGAACAAAGGAGCCGATCCGCGGGACACCGCGATCATTTACACAGGTTTAGGGGACCATGACAAAGCGTTCGAACTGCTGCAGCAAGGATTCGAAGAACACAGCGTCTTTATGCCGTACCTCAATCTGGAACCACTTTTCGAACCGCTTCGAGGCGATCCGCGATGGCGCGATCTGAAACGTCGCATTGGATTGCCCGACTAGAGACTATGAAACGCTGCCCCGAATGCAGGCGAGATTACTTCGACGACAGTTTGCTTTACTGTCTCGAAGATGGGGCCACGCTTGTGCAGGGGTCGGTTCCTTCACCGAGTGAACCGCAGACCGCCATTTTGCCGTCTACGTCACTGCCGAGCGAGGCGCAAACGCGCGCTCAGTTTCATACTACGGAGGAAACTGCAGTTCTTCCGAGCGGCGTAGCGAACGTTCAGCCGAAAAAGGGACCGGGTAAGCTGCTGCTCCTGGGATCGATGCTCGTCGCGGCAGTGATTCTTGGTAGTTACTTCATTTACCAGAATTATTGGAATCGAGAAACGTTCAACTCGATCGCCGTGATGCCGTTTGCGAACGTCGGCGGAGATCCGGAGTTCGACTATCTTTCGGACGGGCTTGCGGAAGCGCTTATTAATAACCTTTCGCGGATGCCAAACACGAAGGTCATCGCACGCTCCTCCACGTTCACGTTCAAGGGCAAGGAGGTCGATCCGGTTGAGGCTGCACAGAAGCTTAACGTTCAGGCGATCGTAACAGGGCGCGTGCAGCGTCGGGGCGACGATATAACGATCTCGGTGGAGATGGTGAACGCCGCCGACCGCACGCAGATCTGGGGAGAGATCTACGATCGCAAGGCCTCGGAAATGCACATCCTTCATAGAGAGATCTCGCGGACCGTTTCGGAAAAACTGCGCAACCGGCTCACGGGTGAACAGGAACGCATGCTTTCATCGGGAGCGACAACGAATCCGGAAGCATACGAGCAGTATTTGAAGGGAACATATTTTCGGTCAAAAGGCGGGCGCGTGAATAATCAGAAGGCGCTCGAGCATTTCGAACAGGCCGTCGCTATCGATCCGTCATATGCGAACGCCTATGCAAGCCTTTCAGTCGTGTATGGGTTCATGACGAATTATGGCAATAGTGCCGAGAGAAAGTACTATCTTGATAAACGGGCGGCCGCGGTCCAGAAGGCATTAGAAATCGCACCGGATTCCGATCAGGTCCTGAATGCTTACGGTGCCGCAAAGGAATTTGAATATAATTGGGCCGAGGCTGAGTCCGCGTACCGGCGAGCTATCGGGATAAACCCGAATTACGTCGCGCCACGTGCAAATCTGGCTCTCATATACTCGGCGCTTAAACGGCACGACGAAGCGATCGCTTTAGGCAAACGGGCGATAGAGCTTGATCCGCTGAGAGCCTCAACCCGCAACATTCACATGTATCGTCTCATAATGGCCGGCAGGCCTGACGAGGCGCTCCTGGAGGCCCCGCAGTCGATAGCGCTCGCACCCGAAAACCCGGACGTCTATATCAATCGCGGAGGCGCGTTTGGAAGAAAAAGGATGTTTCCGGAGGCTATCGCGGACCTGAAAAAGGCTATTGAAATAGATAATGAGAATATTGATACCCGAATAGATCTTGCCACCATCTATGCGAACAGCGGTGACCGCCCGAGTGCCGAAGCCATTCTGCGAGAAAGCGAACCGAAGATCGACGAGATAACGCCCGCATCTTTAGCCGGCTTATACGCAGCGCTGGGTGACAATCAAAAGGCGCTGGATGTGCTGGAAAAAGCCATGGCGGACGGCGACACCGGTTTGCAGTTTTTGGGCGCAGATTATATTTTCGAGCCGCTCCGTGGGGAACCTCGGTACAAAGAACTGCTGCGAAAACTGAATTTACCGGAATAGTGTTTCTCGTTACCCGTGAGTTATGTTGAGAGGCCCCGATTACGCCAGCAATAATTCTACGGAGCGACCGGCGGGGTGTATGCCAATTCCTT
>JAICPV010000213.1 GCA_025929655.1 Pyrinomonadaceae bacterium | reverse complement strand
TTCGATCTACACGAAAGAAGAATTGAAGCAGGCTCAGGCCGAGGAAATGCTTCAGATCGACCGATTGATCGTGCGCGAGAACAACGAGGAACAGACGATCCTTTCCATACGCAGCCGCGTGGATGTTCCGCTCTCGCTTGCCATTCTTTTGCAGGATGACCTTTCCTCGGATCTAAATCTCAAGATCCGGGACCTCGCACAGTTCGTTCAAAATTTGCCGCAAGGTTCGCGTGTGATGATCGCGTATTTGAACGGAGGTTCGCTTGATATTCGCCAACGTTTTACCGAGGACCTGAGCAAAGCGGCTCGATCGTTCCGGATCATTTTCGGGAGCCCTTCCGCAGCCCCACGGAGCCCGTACGATGGTGTTTCGGAAACCTTGGATAAATTCGACGCGCTTCCCGCCGGGCGACGAGCGATCCTGTTGATCTCAGACGGCCTGGATCTTTCCAACGGCATTTCAGCATCGTCACCCAGCCAGAGTTTGGCTCTGCAAAAGGCGATCCTTAAAGCACAGCGAAAAAGCGTCGCTATCTATCCCGTCTACGCGCAGAGGTCCGGCAACACTAATGTGTCCTTCGGCCTGATGAACGGACAGGCCTCTCTCGCCAGCATTGCGGACGAGACCGGCGGCCGTTCGTTTATTGGCGGCACGATCACGCCGATAAATTTCGAGCCGATCATGAAACAGTTAAATCTGTTGTTTGGGCGGCAGTTCCTGCTGTCGTATCTTTCTGGAAATATGAAGAAAGGGTATTACAAGGTGAATGTGACGAGCACCAACCGCGAAGTAAAGATCGAACACCCGAAAGGATATTATTACCGCTGAATTAATTGACCCGCCGCTTGCAGATCGGACAGATGGCTACGTCCTCCTTCATCAGAAGCCCGACCCAAAAGAAGATCAGAGTAAAGACAAGCAGCAACGAAAATGTGATCCACCCGGCGGGCGAGACGCGACGTTCAACCAAAGGCAGGTAATTCGTGCCGCAAGTAGGGCATCGATACCGGCCGGTCATGTCCTGCGGGCCGTGGTACGCCATCATCGCCGGCGCGTAAAACGCCTGAGGCGCAATTTGCTGGTTTGGCGTGACAACATGATCTGCGGTTTGGGCAACGCTTGCCTCGTTCTGCGTTTGAAATTCGTCGGTTTTCCACGCATATGGCCGAGGAGGCTGATACTCCTGCACGGCTTGGCGCACGACCATTCTGGCTCCGCAAAAACGGCAAAACTGGCTCTCTTCGGAGTTTCCTTTTCCGCAATTTTGGCAGAGGATCATATTCGCTTTGGCCAATTGCCCGCACCTTTCAAACGAATATTACTTTACAAAGTTTCCGAAAGAAAATTAGAATCGGACGCTTTCGCCGGATCGAATGGCGGAGTAAACGGCCTCGACGATTTCGACCGATCTGAAGCCGTCATCGGCGGAGACCAGCGGCGGCGTTTCGTTCAGGATGGCGTCAACGAACGCGCGATCCTCCTGCACGTATCCCCATTTTTCTTCCTTCTCGAACATATGGAATGAGTGGGTATCAAAATTAGGATCGATCCCTTTGGAATCGTGAAGCCGTTCCATCTCCTCGGTCATTATCGTACGGTGATGGCAGAAAACTTCGATCCTTTCAAATGGAAAATGCCAGCTCGCGTCTGATGAAGAGGCAAATGTGCAGTGAAAGCCGCTTTCGAATTTGAAAATGATTGAAAACTCGTCCAGCTCCGGATATTCGTGCTGCGATCCATAACCATTCAGTTCCGTAATCTCGCCGAACTGGAACCGCATCATGTCGAAAAGGTGGATCGTCGTCTCGTAGAGAAAGCCGCCCGTCACGTTAACATCGCCTGTCCATTCGGGGTTCAGCAGCTCGCCGCGGTTCATCTTGATGTGCGCGGAATGCGGCCGGTTTGAGTTCAACAACTCGCGGAGTTTCTGATAAACGGGAGCGAAACGACGATTGAAACCCACCTGAAACACGCCTTTGCTAGAATTCGCGGCATCCCGCAATTCTTTCGCATCTTCGGCACCTATCGTAAAGGGCTTTTCGCAGAATACGTGCTTTCCCTCGGCGATCGCGTGCAGTGCGATCTCTTTATGCGTCTTGTTCGGGGCGCAAACCAGGACCGCGTCACAGTTCGCCATCAATTCGTCGCGAGAAGAACACACTTTGCCGCCAACAGCTTTCGACGCCATTTCGGCCCGTTCCAGGATAATGTCGTAAAGCGCCGAGATCTCTACCCGATCGTCGCGCGCGAAGATTCGCCCGTGTACGTTTCCGATGTAGCCGGTACCGACGATCCCGATCTTAATTTTGCCCATTTACCATGGTGCCGCCGGCGGCGTGTTGCCCGAGACCCAAAACTCTCTCGGTCGCTTCTTTCGCGTAGCGCGCAACTTCGTACGGGTCCTGCTCCCAATACTCAGGTCGAAAAATCTCGACGCTCACCGGGCCGTCGTAACCGATATCGTCAAGGTGAGCCTTGATCTTTTTGAGGGGGAGAACGCCGAGTCCGGGATAAAGGCGTTTCGAATCGTTCAATTGCTTTTTCGGAAGGTCCTCAGCGTCGTTGATGTGAAATATAAAAAGCTTCGCCGGATCGAGCCGATCGATCGCTTCGAACGAGGACCCTCCGACATAAAAATGATAAGTGTCCATCACGTTTCCTACGCTGTCGCGGTTGACGAGATCGACGATCCGGCTTCCTAGGTCAAGGGTCTGCACCGAATTCCCGGCTTCGCCAAGAAATTCGAAACCGATCTTTATCCCAAACGGTTCAGCGATATCAGCAAGCTCGTTCAGAACGCGAACAGATTCTTCGATCGTTTCGACTTCGGTCTTCGGCCCCTGTCGTAGTGAACCAGGAACGGAGAGGACATAAGGGCAGTCGATCGCGGCGGAAATGTCGCTCAGTTTCGCGCATTCGGCTTTTATAGCGGCATGATCCTCCGCCGAGCGCCAGGTAATGTGCTCCAAAGTATTGATCGAGAGCACGCCGATACCGGTTTCCTCAAGCAAACCCGTTAGATCGCTTACCGAATGTGTTTCTAGATAATCGTAAAGCTTGTTCGACCGAAGCTCGATGAGGTCGTATCCCGCCGCGGCCGCCGCGCGAATGTCGGTTTCGAGGTCGGCGGTCATCGTCGTCGCGCCGTTGAATGCGATTTTCATAGTCGTCCGGCAAAAAACAATCCAAAGGATAGCACGCGGCCCGGCGCATACGCATCCGCACGGCGCATTCAGCAAGCAACGAAGAAAATTGCCGCCGACTCTAACTTTCAGGTATCCTGTTTGAGCACACCCTTGCTTTCCCTTCGTTTTATGAATCACGTATTAGCGTTTTCGATCATATTCTTTGCAGCACTTACCCCGATTGTTTGCCAGCGTTCCGATTCTGCTTTGAGACAGATCCGCGAACAGGATGTCTTCAGCAAAGGCGGAGACATCCCGACGCTGGCTGCCGCGGAGCATCTCTCGCGCGCGGAAACATATTCGTCCAACCGCCTTTTTCCCGAAGCGCGCGCGCATTGGATGAAGGTGCTCGAAGTTTATCCGGCCGACACCGGTGTTCCGAAAGCGCTTTTCGGCATAGCCAGGTCGTTCATGTGGGAGCGACAGTACGACAAGTCGGTAGAGTGGTTCGAAAGGCTGACGAAAGACCATCTGAACACGAAGGATGGGCGTGAGGGCCTTGCGTTCAAAGGAGCTTCGTACGTTCGGCTCGGTAAGAACCTCGAAGCCGCGAAAACCTACGAACAGTACATTTCGATGTTCCCGAATGGCGAGCGGATCGATTCTGCTCATTTGAATACGATCGACGCATACCGCGAGGCAGGAATGTACGACGAAGCAGACGCATGGGTTGAAAAAACCGTGTCGCGCTTCGACTCCACGCCGACCGAAACGAATGCGCTGCACGCACGATTAAGAATGGAGATCTTCCGTGAACGCTGGCCCCAGGCCGCCGCCGCGGCAGATGCACTTTCGCGGTCCGCCTCATTCCGGGCATCGATGACCAGTTTGGACGAGGTCAGATATCTAAAGGGCCTCGCGCTGGAAAAGGCCGGCAGAAAGCAGGACGCAATGGACACGTACGGATCGATCGGGAACAGCTACGCTTCCTATTTCGGCGGGCTTGCTTCCGAACGTTTGGCGAAAGGCGGAGCGAAAATGCACATCCCGGCGCCGCTTACCTCTAAGCAGATCGCCGACTCGCCGGTAATGTACCTCACAGACCTTTTACGCGAATCGAAAAAGCGGAATATCGATCCCCGTTTTCTGCTAGCGATCATGAAACAAGAAAGCGTCTTTAAGCCGGGAGCAAAATCGCCCGCTGGCGCACGAGGGCTTTTGCAGCTTGTTTACGACACGGCAATAAAGTACAAAGACGCCGCCGGTTACCCAAACCTTCAGCCTGACGATCTCTACAGGCCGTCGGTGAATATCGCTCTCGGCGCCGAATACGTCGCCTTTCTCAAAAAGGAATTCGGAGGAATGTACGAGGCGATCGCCGCGAGCTACAACGGTGGCGAAGACAATGCACACCGCTGGCTGAACCGCTCTAAACCGAAGGATCCCGGTGTTTTTACTTCGGAAGTAGGATTTGCGGAGACTAAGAACTACGTTTTGAAGGTGATGAACAATTACCGGATCTACAAGGCGCTCTACACAGAAGATCTCCAAAGGAAATAGGCTACTCTTCCCATTCGCCCTGCCCTTCTCGCTCTACGTGGTAGCCTGCGTCTTCGAGATGCTTATGAACATCGCGCGCGTGCCGCTCGTCGCGGACTTCCAGGATGATCTCGATGCCCGTGTACCCAAGCGGCGCCAGCCAGATCGCTCGCTGATGATTCACTTCGATCACGTTCGCCCCTGATTCGGCAACCGATGCCAGCATCGCTGCCAGCGATCCCGGACGGTCGAGTACAAGCAGCTTGAAAACGACGTAACGCCCCTGCCGCACCATCACTTGTTCAAGCACGCGTGCGAGCAGATTCCCGTCGATGTTGCCACCCGCCAGGACCGAACAAACAACGTCGGCTTCCGACAATTTCACCTTCTTTGCCAATAAAGCCGCAACACCTGCGGCACCCGCTCCTTCGACG
>JAICPV010000487.1 GCA_025929655.1 Pyrinomonadaceae bacterium | reverse complement strand
GCACCGCTGCTCGCGGCGATGGCGTTGGGCGCCTTCGACGTGAGCATGCTGGTCGCGCGCGAACAGCAGTTGCAGAGCGCGGCGAACGAAGCGTCGGAAATCGTCCTCGCGGCCGCCGGCGGTTCGGGCATCGAGTCCGACGATCTCGAGGATATTCTCGAATCCTCGCTCGATCTGGAGGACAGCCAGATGACGCTGGCGCCGCTGTACCGGTGTGGAACCGATACGGTCTCGGAGACCGATCCCACATGTGGGGCCGGCGTACAGAAATACAAGTCCGATGTCGTCGCGAAAAATTCAGCGGGTGTGACGTACCTGATGAAAAAGAACAAGGTCGCGGTCTACAACGGCTTTGGGCGGATCGCCGGCAAGGGCAAGGTCGAGGTGGATCTCGCTGACGGCAAAAAGGAAACGATCGACACCAAAAATATCATCATCGCAACCGGGTCCGTCGTGAGGCCGATTCCCGGCTTTGAGGTAGACGGCAAACAGGTCGTCAATTCCGACCAGATTTTGGAGCTTGAATCAGTGCCGAAATCGATGATCGTGATGGGCTCGGGCGCGGTCGGCGTCGAATTCGCGAGTGTATATGCGCGGTTCGGCTGCGACACAACGGTCGTGGAACTGCTCGACCGCATCGTCCCGATCGAGGACGCCGATGTTTCCAAAGAGCTTCAGCGTTCCTTCAAAAAACAGGGCATCAAATGCGAGACCGGTATCAAGCTCGACAAGCTGGAAAAGAACAAAAAGGGCGTAAAAGTTTCCGGCAAGAACGCGAAAGGCGAAGACGTTTCCTTCGAAGCGGAAATGCTGCTCGTCGCCGTCGGCCGCATGCCGTATCTGGAAAATCTCGGCCTCGATAAAACGAAAATCGTTGTAAACCAGCGGGGCACGATCAAGGTGAACGAGTTTTGCGAAACCGACGAGCCGAACGTCTTCGCTATCGGCGATGTGATCGACACCGCCTGGCTCGCGCACCTTGCGTCAAAAGAAGGCATCATGGTCGTCGAAAAGCTCGCGGGCAAAAAGGTCGAGCCGATCAAGCAGAACCTCGTCCCCAACTGCACCTATTGCGATCCTGAAGTTGCTAGCGTCGGCCTGACCGAGGCCAAAGCAAAAGAGGCCGGTTACGACGTCAAGGTTGGCAAATTTCCGTTTTCCGCTTCAGGAAAAGCACGCATTCTCGGCGAGACCGACGGCTTTGTGAAGATCGTCGCCGAAAAGAAATACGACGAGGTCCTCGGCGTTCACATCATCGGCCCGCACGCAACAGAATTGCTCGCCGAGTGCGTCGTCGCGATGGCTCTCGAAACCACCGCCGACGAGCTCGGCCGCATCATCCACGCACACCCGACCGTGAGCGAGTCGATCATGGAAGCCGCCGAAGGCGTTCACGATCTTACGATTCACATGTGATCCGATGAACGAGGGCCACGCCGCGATCATAATCGGAACGGTTGCGTTTATGTACGGGCTGTATTGCCTCTTTCGAATGTTCGCGTTCCGTAAATGGGAATCGACCGGAGGAACAGTCCTCACTTCTTATAAAACTGCCAGACGAGAGAATTTTCAAAAATTCGAGGACGCTGAGATCACCTACGAATATGAGGTGAACGGCAAAACGTATCGTTCCTCTGTAATTAAAGCCAGCGGGGATATGTCCGGCGACACGAATAAAAAAGGCGCTTCGGACGTCGATAAGCTCATCGAGAAATATCCGGCCGGCAGTTCCGTGACCGTGTATTACAACCCATCCATGCCGAAAATGGCATGCCTGGAACAAGGCGGCGGTGAGGCGATGTTCATCTGTCTCGTTTTCGGGCCGCTCGCCGTTTTGGTCGGTTACTTCTTTCTGTTGTAATCTGGCGGTTCGATATACTCAATGAACGCCAGCCGCACATCATATCCCAGGAACAAGATCAACATTCTTCTGCTCGAAGGAATTTCCGAAGCCGCTGCGTCCGAGCTAAAAGCGCGCGGATACACGTCTATGGAGAGGATCAACGGCGCGCTGAGCGAAATAGATCTAATGAAGGCCGTGAAAGGGATTCACCTTCTCGGCATCCGTTCGAAAACGAAGATCACAAAGAACATCATCGACGCCGCGGACAAACTGCTGGCGATAGGTGCTTTCTGCATCGGCGTGAACCAGGTCGATCTCGACGCGGCAACTGAAAGAGGCATCGCCGTTTTCAATGCGCCATATTCTAATACGCGTTCGGTAGCGGAATTGATAATCGGAATGTGCGTGATGCTGATTCGGCGAATTCCAGACAAGAACGCGGCGGCACATCGAGGTGAGTGGCTAAAAGAGGCGAAAGGCAGTTTCGAGCTGCGCGGCAAAACGCTCGGCATCATCGGCTACGGCAATATCGGCTCGCAGGTCTCGAACCTCGCAG
>JAICPV010000377.1 GCA_025929655.1 Pyrinomonadaceae bacterium | reverse complement strand
GTCTCAGCAGTTATTTTGCAGTTCTATCGTTAGCGATCGGCATGTATGTTGTTTTACCCGGTGCGTTGCACGCCCAGGAGGTCATTTCCAGAGAGATCAAGGAAAAGATCAAAGAAGAAAAGGTCCATAAAGAAGCGAGATACAACAAGGAATTTTGTTCAAACAATAATTGGAACAACGGCGACAAGGTCTCGACGAGCGAGCTGCGAGAGCTCACGGTCGCGGCGAACGGTCGCCTTGAGGTTGACGGAGCAAGGAACGGGGGCATCAGCGTGCGTGGCGAGAACCGCTCAGACGTTTTGGTGCGTGCTTGCGTTCAGACTTGGGGATCGTCTGAACAAGAGGCGAAGTCCCTTGCTTCGTCAGTCCGAATTAACACCGGTTCTGTTATCAAAGCAGATGCTCCGGACGAAACTAACTGGTCCGTTTCCTACGAGATCCGCGCACCGCGAAATTCGAACCTCGCTCTTCGCGCAATGAACGGAGGAATTTCGATCAAGTCGATCGACGGTGACATCGACGTAAACACGGTCAACGGCGGCGTCAGCATCGCCGATGCGGCCGGAACCGTGCGCGGCCGCACCACGAATGGCGGGCTGAACGTGATGCTGGTCGGCAGCGGCTGGAAAGGCTCGGGATTGGACCTGCAAACTACGAATGGCGGCGTGAATCTTTCACTGCCTTCAGACTTTGCAGCGAATGTCGAAGCGGGAACGACCAATGGCGGATTCAGCAGCGACTTTCCCGGACTGCAGGTCGAAAAGCAGGCTGATCACCGATACGGCCCTCAGCCGAAAAAGGTTGCCGCAAGCATCAACGGCGGCGGAGCTCCTGTTCGTGTAGTTACGATGAACGGCGGGATCCGTATCAGCTCCAGCGACAAGAGGCTTTAATACTTAATACTCAACACTAATTACCCGTTTGGGATCGCACGCGTTCATTGGGACGCGTGCTTTTTTTTATTGGAGCATCGACTGGCGTGTTATCGAAACCGCGAGTGAGCTGAACATCCCGCGGCCGTCATTCGATCCAAGCAGTTCCTCGCAGGCCCGCTCAGGATGCGGCATCATCCCAAGAACGTTTCTGTCTTGATTGCATATACCGGCGATGTTCGACCGAGCGCCGTTGGGATTGGCTTCATCCGATATCTCGCCTTCCGCGTCCGAATATCGAAATACGATCTGACCGTTTTCCTCGAGGGCATTTAACGTAGCGTCGTCGCACGTGTAATTCCCCTCAGCGTGCGCGATGGGTATCGATAGGACGCTTCCGTTAGCGTATTGGCTTGTAAACGGCGTGTTCTCGTTCTCGACCCGCAAGTTCACGTGTCGGCAAACGAAATGCAGGCCCGCATTTCGCATTAGGGCGCCGGGCAGCAAACCCGCCTCGCACAGGATCTGAAAACCGTTGCAAATACCGAAAACATACTTGCCGGCGGCCGCAAAATTCCTAAGAGATCTCATTACGGGAGAAAACCGAGCAAGCGCGCCCGCGCGGAGGTAGTCGCCGTACGAAAACCCGCCCGGCACGATCACCGCGTCATACCCCGACAGATCGGTCTCCTTATGCCAAATAAAATCGACGGGCTGGCCGAGATACTTCGACACCGCGTGGTATGCGTCGTGATCGCAATTTGAACCGGGAAAAACAACTACTCCAAACTTCATAAACAATCGTGAATGACGAATGCCGAACGATGACTGGCTAATGATTCACCGGTCACCATTTATCATCTCTACTTTGTAGTCCTCGATCACAGGATTCGCCAAAACATCTTTTGCGATTCTTTCAACCGCGGCCTTCGATGCTTCGGTGTCCGCGGTATCGTCGATAGCTATCTCGAAGTATTTTCCTTGCCGGACATCGCTGATGCCTTCATAGCCAAGCGACTCGACCGAATGATGGATCGCCTTGCCCTGCGGGTCGAGGACGCTTGGTTTCAGCGTTACATACACTATTGCCTTCATTGATTGCTCCAAAACAAATTACAGATTCTGCCCGAAAATCTTGAGTTAATCAACGCGTTGTGCTAATTTTCTGTGTAACTTTTTCCCAAAGCTTTTGTATCTCATCCTATTCCCTTAAAAGGAGAAAACATTAACAAATGCAAAATCAGAAATCCGCTCTGGGTCTCGATGGAAATGTGACCGCGTTGATCGGGTACATCGTGGGCATTCTCGCACTCGTGTTGATATTCATCGAAAAAGACAACCGGTTTGTAAGATTTCATGCTCTGCAGTCGGTTCTTTGGGCCGCGGCATATATCGTGGTCATTATCGTTTTGTCGATCCTGGGCGTGATCGCGGCGATCCTCGGACAAGCTTCGGGCGCACTAGCTGGAATCCTGGGAATTTTAGTGACCCTGTTATGGCTCGTTGCAGTGTTCGGGTTTCTCGGTGGATTGATCTACGCTGCTATCAAGGCGTTCGGCGGAAATCAGGCTAAGCTCCCCGTCGTGGGCAGTCTGGCCGAAAAGTGGGCCTAAGTGAAAACGCGGGCGAACACTTTATCTACGTTTCTTAAATAGTGCTTCAGATCAAAGACGCGGGCTATCTCTTCCGTCGAAAGGTGCGAAGATATGTCCGCGTCGCTCGTTATCATTTCCTGGTAATCACCGCCTTCGTCCCAAACCTTCATCGCATTTCGCTGCGTAAAAGCGTACGCATCCTCGCGTGAAACTCCTTTCTGCGTTAGAGCGAGCATCAACTGGCCGCTGAAGACAAGTCCACGCGAGATCTGCATATTTTTCAACATGTTCTCAGGATAAACAACCAGCGTGTCCAGCAAAGACGTCGTTTTCGCCAGCATATAGTCCAGCGTCGCCGATGAATCGGGCAGCACGATCCGTTCGGCGGACGAATGCGAGATGTCACGTTCATGCCAGAGAGCGACGTTTTCCAATCCTACGATCGAATTAGCGCGAACTGTTCGCGCCATCCCGCAAATGCGCTCCGACAAGATAGGATTGCGCTTGTGAGGCATTGCTGAAGAGCCTTTTTGGCCTTTTTTGAAGGCCTCCTGCGCTTCCCGAACCTCGGTACGCTGCCAGTGCCGGACCTGCAGAGCGAATTTTTCTAAGGTCGACGCAATGATCGCAAGAGTAGAAAGATACTCAGCGTACCGGTCGCGTTGGATAACCTGCGTCGAAACGTCGGCGGCCTTCAATCCCAGGTTCCGTTTCAGACGCCGCCCCAGCCGCGCCGCGACCGCCCGCCCCGCCGCCTCGCACGCCGCGCGGCTCAAGGG
>JAICPV010000509.1 GCA_025929655.1 Pyrinomonadaceae bacterium | reverse complement strand
TTTTTCCGTCGCAGATGCGGGAATTGCATGGAAAGCCGCCACAGCGTTCGACATGTTTTTCGCGTTCGCCGCAGCGACTAAGCGACCTGCACTATCCGATGGCGCAGGTGATCCGTCGTAATATTGGGATAGCGTCGCGTATGCTTTATCGGCTTCGACATAGTTTTTTGCAGCAAGTAGTTTTTCTGCACGCACTTGCGCTTCGGCGAAGTTCGATGGGGTAAGTGTTTGTGCCAATGACGTCAATTTCACCTCGGCTTCCTTTGCTGCATCAGACCCTGCACCGTAAAAATACACGTCTCGGTAAAACTTGACCGCATTTACCTGGTCGCCGTTCGCTTCGTAGGCCTTTGCGGTCACAAGTAACGCCCGCGGGTCTTTCGCTTTGTTCAAATCATCCAGCAGCATCAGGACCGCCGCCTGCCGACCAGCCTGGATCAACGCCTCGGCTTGTTTGAGTTTCGCGTCCGGCAGGTGGATCGTGTTTGGATACTCACGCCCAAGTTTTTCGTAAACCGATATCGCATCCGATGCATTCCCTGTCGCCTGCAGTGCCTGCCCGCGAAGCCAAAGCACGTAGTCGCCGACCTTCGTTTTCTTCGCGAATTCGTCCGAATTCAACAGCGCTGCCGCGCCTGCAAAATCCTTGTTCTCAAATTTGATCCTGGCCCGCAGGAGCCTAGCTAAAACGCCTGACGGACGGCCCGAAAACCGCCTTTCGAAATTTTCGACGACCGACTCGGCCGGGAACTTTCCGTCCTTCGTTATCTGGCGCAGGCTTTCGAGAGCCTGTTCCTCGGTCTGTGCCGAGCAGCCAAATGAAAAGAACGCACAGATCAGCAGGATCGAACTACAAACATTTGCCATTTTTCGAAACATATTTGGTAAAACCTGGAATTTGATGGGCTTAAGATGCATCTGAGGAGCGAGAACGTGCATCTTCAAATACTTCAGCGTTTGTTCAATTCGTTATATCATAGGTAACCTTTCTTTCACGTTTGGAGTTCGCCGGAATGAAGAAATTTTTCCTGATATTACTGCCGATCCTGCTGGCCGGGGTTCAGACTTCCGCGCAGGACGCCAAGCCAACGCCCGCTCCGACACCGTTAGATGACAGAACGGTCGTCAAAGTTTCGACGAACCTCATCCAGCTTGACATTTCGATCACGGACTCGAAGGGGCGAGCGGTCGGGGACATCAAACCGAATGAGATCGAGGTTTACGAGAATGGTGTAAAGCAGCAGATCAACGGTTTTTCGTTCGTTTCCATCCCCCAACCGAAACTGGAAAAGGATGCGAAAGAAAAGAAGGATGCAACCGTCGTACCTGAGGCGTATGTTGTTCTTCGCCCGGAACAGGTAAAGCGCACCATTGCATTGGTCGTCGACGACCTCACACTTTCCTTTGAAAGCGCGGCCCATACCCGGCGTGCGTTGAAGAAGTTCGTGGACGAACAGATGCAGGACGGCGATCTGGTGGGTATCATCCGCACGGGAGCCGGAATCGGAGCGCTCCAGCAGTTCACCTCCAACAAGAAACAGTTATACGCGGCGATCGATCGAGTGAAGTGGAATCCAAAAGGCGTGGGACGCTTCGGTTCATTCGATCCGATCGAGCCGACGATGCAGGAGACGCTAAAACGCCAAGGCGACGGCGGCCTGCTTTCACCGGACAAGGAAGATCTGAAAGCGGAAAAGGATTTTCAGGCCGGCACGTCCGATTTTCGGGAAAGCATATTTACGGCGGGAACTCTCGGAGCACTCAAATACATCGTAAACGGGATGGGCGAGCTGCCAGGTCGAAAATCAGTGATCATGTTTTCCGACGGCTTGAAGATATTCAGCCGAACCGAAGGCGGAAGTTTCGGGTCGGCGCGCATAATGGAGTTTTTGCAAAATCTCGTCGCCGAGGCGAACAGAAAATCGGTGATCTTTTATCCGGTTGACGCGCGCGGCCTCGAATACACGGGTTTTACCGCCGCCGATCAGCTCTACGACCCGAACACCCAGAGCGACAAGGACCAGGCGTCGCTGGGCTCGCGGATCGCGGACCGAAATACGGAACTATTCGATAGCCAGCAGGGGCTTTATTACCTTGCGGACGAGACTGGCGGCTTCGCCTACACCAATCGCAACGACCTCAGCGCGGGTGTGCAGAAGGTGCTTGAAGATCAGAGCTATTACCTTGTT
>JAICPV010000551.1 GCA_025929655.1 Pyrinomonadaceae bacterium | reverse complement strand
ATCTTCCCGCAGAAATTTATCAGCCGCAGCCAGATCAGGTATGTGTTGAGCGTGTCGATCTGGTTGTATTCGACGATGCTCCGGATGTCGCGATCGAGCCACATATCGACTACATGGGCGCCGTCCGCATCGATCTTCCCCGGAAAATTGCACAGACGCGCGAGGTCGTTCAGCTTCGGCTGCATCGCGCCGTTGGAAAATCGTTTCAGCAGATCGAGATGCGATTCGCCGTACTTGTCAAAATAATCGCGGCCTTCCCACGGCTTCGCCGGACGCACGCAAAATTCCTCTGCCCGCAACTCGTGAACCAACGCACGCTGGATCAAAACCTGCAGGTCCGATTCCGCCGAGTTATAACCCACAAGCTGCGGATCGCGGACGCCTATGTAATGGAAAAACTGCCCGATGATCTCCGCTTCATCGACATCCTGCTCGGTATAAGGGAGTCTAGGCAGCGAATGCAGCCCGAATTCGACGCATTTCTCGCCGTCCTGAAAAGCGATCCGCCGCGACAGGAACGCGATCGAGACGACGCGCGAGAAAAGATACTTCACAAAAGGGCGCGGGCAGGTCTCCGCGTCGTAGCCCTTCGTCTCCTCCCAGAGCTTCTGTATCGCCTCCCGCTCGCTCGTCTCCGGCGGCAGCTCATACAACCGCACTGCCCCCGCAGCATCCGGCACCCACTCCAGGTCAAAGAACCACGTGGGATCATGTAGTTCGTTCTTCAGCATTCGGAGCGAAGTTTAACATAAGAAAAAGGGCCGGGAAAATTCTCGGCCCCTTTTGGAATGGTATTTCTCAAACGGCTAATTCTTCTGTCGTTTTGATCCGGTTGAGCTGATCGAGCCGGCCTCGGTGATGTTCAGATTGAACGTCGTTCCCTTGTCGAGCTTCAGGTTGCCGCCGTTCAGGGTCAGCGTTGAACCGCCGCTCGCCGACGCGTCCGCGCTTTGCGAGATCTGCAGGCCGCGAATGTTGCTGCCCAAAGTTCGCGTTGTTCCGCCTACAGTGTTTCCGACCGTGTCCACAACCGGCGTCACCGTCTGCGTTGCCGTTCCCGCGACCGAGCCAACTGTTGAAGCCGTTGTGTTCACAACCCCGCCCACCGTATTTGTTACGCCGCCGAGCAAACCACCGCCGCCCGAAGAACTCGAAGAGGACGTCTGCGTCGTTGACCGTACCGAACCGCTTCCCGAGCCAGACGCAAAAACATCGTCGTCAGCGACTCGTGTATTGACAGCCGCCTGCGTGATCGACGTGATCATCGCATTGATCGCAATGTTCTCGCCGTTCTGCCGCAGCGTGTCGAAAACAACTCCGATCTTTGACGCTGCCATTCCTTTCGCCCGTTCGGAAACTTCGGTGACCCGTCCCACGAGCAGGGAGCCTTTTTCGATGATGACCTGCCCGTTTTCCTTTACGGCCTTTTTGGTTTTCAGAATCACCTCATCGCCGACCTGCGCGCGTTCGACATTAAGCGAATTCTGAAGCGTGGCCGAAATATCCGTCGCACCGTTCAGCCCGATGCTTTTATCGCCCTTCGACACCGTAGTCGAGTCTTTTCCGGAGACTTTGCCGCTCGATTTCGTGCTCGTGTTCTGTGCCGAAACGGCCATGCATAACGCGGCCGCCAGCCCTAAACTCAATGCTGACTTAAACATATGATTCCTCCCAAGTTCTATAGTTCTATTGTGGGCTAGTTTGGCGGGGTTATCAGATTTGATGTTCCGCTTCTGAAAACGGTTGCAGTCCCATGGGCTTATGACCCATTGTCCTCTCTAATTGCAGCAAGCGTTCGCAGTTCCGACTACTTCACCCTGCTTGTGCGGCGTTTGAGGAAATCCATCAGCACGAACTGCGTCAGATT
>JAICPV010000227.1 GCA_025929655.1 Pyrinomonadaceae bacterium | reverse complement strand
GATCTTGGCAAACCGCCGACGACGGAATTTGTAGACGGGCGAATTAGATCGCGTGGGCATGACGAAGCGGGCGTGGAGCCGACAATCGCGTTTCTAGACCGGTTGGGGGTTTTCACGATCGACAATTACGACGTGCGGGAGCAGGTCATCCAGTTGGTCCGATACCATCTTTTGCCTGGTGAATGGTACAAAGCGAAGACGCCCGTGGGCGACGGTGCGTTTCGCAGGCTTGCTCGGAAAGTAGAACCGGATCTGCTTTATCGCGTCGCAAAAGCGGACTCGCTCGGAAGAAATCCTGATTGGCTGCCGAAAGAAAAATGGTTCGGGTCGGAAGCTCAGGAATGGTTCATCGAAAAGGTCCGGAGCCTGCAAATTGAAAAAAAGGCTCCCGAACCGATCCTAATGGGACGGCATTTGATCGAGCTTGGGCTGACGCCGGGTCCACAATTCAAAACGATCCTCGATGCAGTATATGACCGGCAGTTGGACGGTGCGATATGCGACCTTCCGCAAGCGTTGGGTGTGGCCCGCAAACTGCACTAGCGAAAATAAAAAAAAGCGGCCGCCGAAAGGAACGCCGCTTTTTTACTTGTTGGTTCGAAGCTACTGTTTGCCTTCCAAAAACGCCTTCAAACGCCTCGATCTGGAAGGATGCCGCAGTTTTCGCAAAGCCTTCGCCTCGATCTGCCGAATGCGCTCGCGAGTAACGGCGAAATGCTGGCCGACTTCCTCTAAAGTATGTTCCGACCCCGTATTTCCAAGCCCGAAACGCATCTTGATCACTTTTTCCTCGCGCGGCGTCAGTGTTGCAAGAACCTCGTCGGTGATCTCGCGAAGATTCGAGAATGTGACCGACTCGGCAGGATTCAGAATCGAGCGGTCCTCGATGAAATCGCCGAGGTGTGAATCTTCCTCTTCGCCGATCGGCGTTTCGAGCGAGATCGGCTCCTGCGCGATCTTCAGGACCTTCCGCACCTTCGAAACGGGAATATCCATCCGTTTTGCGATCTCTTCGCTCGAAGGCTCGCGTCCTAGCTCCTGAACCAGCAACCGCGAGGTTCGGATCAGCTTGTTGATCGTCTCGATCATGTGGACCGGAATGCGGATCGTGCGTGCCTGGTCGGCGATCGCGCGGGTGATCGCCTGGCGGATCCACCACGTCGCATACGTCGAGAATTTGTACCCGCGCCGCCATTCGAACTTGTCGACAGCCTTCATCAAGCCGATATTGCCTTCCTGGATCAGGTCCAGGAACTGCAAGCCACGGTTCGTGTACTTCTTCGCGATCGAAACAACGAGCCGGAGGTTTGCCTCGACCAATTCGCGTTTGGCCTGGTTCGTCTGAAACTCGCCTACGCTGATCGTTTTGTAGCACCGACGAATCTCGATGGCTGGCAAATGATATCGCTCTTCTATATCCGCGATCACCGCCTTTTGCTCGCGGAGCTTAGCCTGGAGCTCGCGTCGTTTCGGGCCCGCAGGTTCCTTTGCGATGCGATCCTGCAATCTTTTGATCGAGCGATCGGTCTTCACGATCTCCCCGTCGATCTTTCGGATAGCCGCGATCAAGCGCTGATTCGAACGCTCTGTTAGATTAAGATTCTTGATCTCGTGGGCGATCTCCAGCCGCTGCCGCGCCGTATCCCGACGCAGGCGAAGCAGTTTTTTAGGCCGCTTTTTGTCTTTTGCAGCGATCTCTTCCTTCTGCAATGCAGCCCATGTTTTCAAAAGGGCGTTGAAGTTTTGTCGGATGTTCGCGATGCCCTCGAGCGTCCACCGCATGTATTCCTCGGCCTTGTCCTCTTCCAGAGAGATCTCGGCCTGCTCGGAAAACTGCACGGTCTCGCGGATGCTGACCATGCCTTCTTCCAGCTCCTCGCCAAGACGCAGCAATCTTTCGATCGCGATCGGCGAGCGAAATATCGCCTTATGGGTTTTGATCTGTCCCCGCTCGATGCGCTTCGCGATGGCGACCTCGCCTTCGCGAGTTAACAAGGGCACTACGCCCATTTCGCGAAGGTACAGCCTGACCGGGTCATTCGATTTGTCTAGTGCACCGGCGGAAAGGTCGAGGTCGAGATCTTCTTCGTCGACAGGTTCGGCTTCCTCGTCGTCCAGCACGATCGTGGTCTGGGCGCGCTCCAACAGCGTAGCGTCGGTCTCGGCGACCGGGATATTCGCGCCTTCAAGACGCTCCAGGACGTCCTCAAGATCGTCCGGCGACATCATGTTCTCAGGGATCTCACGATGAAGCTCGTCTAAACTTAGGAATTTCTTGCGTTTCCCGAGGGCCAATAGCCGGTCCATCAGGTCTTCTTTTTCGTCGTAATCAGGCATATTTCAAGAAAGGATTTGGATGAAAAGCGGTGGTATAACCGTTGTTCTAATTCAGTACTATTAACGAAAAAATGGCTTTAAAAGTTGCGTACCGCCCGCGGCCAATTTAAAACAGCAAGTATATCAGGTACGGGCGATTTTATTAAGCAGGGAATGGTGCATTTTTGAGAGATCGAGATGTTCGGCGACGAGCTCTGACATTTTCGCCCGCTCGCCCGCTTGTTCTGCCTCGATCAGCTCTCGGCTAAGCTCGTGAATGCGGTTTTGGATGGCCATGGATCGCAGCGTAAAAATGCAGTTTTCGGCTTCGTGGAAGACATCGTCGATCGCGTCTCCCTCGGCACGTTTTGGCTCGGACATCATCAGAAGCGGCACGAGGTCATCGAAAAACTCGTCGCCTCCGACGAGGTTCAGAAGACCCTCGACCGAAGGTTCAGATCGCTGTTTCTGAAGCTCGTACAGCGCCGCAAAGATCGGGGCGGTCGCGAGCGTTTCGAAATCGGTTTCTTCAAGCAAGCCGAGCACCTGTTCGCGAAGCTCGGTGTCGTGGAGAATCAGCTCGAGCAGATTCTGCTCGGCGACGGTGATCTTTGCCTGCGTCGCACGTCGGACCTGTTTTTGAACGACATTAGGCTCAACCTGATGCCCGTTCTTCACTGTTCGCCAAAGTTCGCGTTTAAGGCCCGCATCTTCGACACGGTAAAAGTTCATCGCCAGGTCGAAGCTCTCGCGTTTCTGGATCGAATTCTTTATCGCCGCCAGAAGTGGAATTGCTTCTTCGATCGCCTCGGCCTTCTGCTTCGGATTCGCCAGGCTTCGATCTTTCAATGACGCCTCTAAAGAGAAGTTTAGGAACGTCTTGGCGTTCCCGCGAGCCTCGTTGTAGGCTTCTGTCCCGTTTTGCCGAATAAAGTCGTCCGGATCCAGGCCGTCCGGCAAGACAAGTACCTTGACCTCGAAATCCTGCGGCAGAAGGTGCTCGATCGCGCGTCTTGCGGCCTTGTTGCCGGCATCGTCACCGTCGTAATTGATTACGACTTTTTTCGTAAATCGGCTTAAAAGCTTCGACTGCTCAGGCGTAAACGCTGTGCCGAGGCTGGCAACGACGTTCGTGACACCGAATTGATAGAGTGCGATCAGATCGAGATAGCCTTCGACGATGATCGCGAACTTTTTCTGGCGGATCGCCTCTTTTGATTGGAAAAGCCCGTAAAGATGACGCCCTTTGATGTATGCCGGCGTCTCAGGAGAGTTAAGATATTTTGGCTGCTCGTCGCCCAATGCACGGGCACCGAACGCGACGGGATCTCCATTTACATCCAGCACAGGGAACATTATCCGGCCGCGGAACCTGTCATAAAGCGAATTCCGTTCCTCGTTTCTCGTAACGAGGCCGGATTGTTCGACAAGCTTTTCATCGGCGCCTTTTTCCTTTAAGTGATTCAAAAGCGCGTCCCAAGAATCCGGTGCGAACCCGATGCGAAATTGTCTAATGATCTCGTCCGTAATTCCGCGTTTATGAAGATAGTCTTTAGCTTGGTCCGCGTTTTGACCTTTTACTTTTGACTTTTTACTTTGGGCCCAAAGTTCCGTTTCCCAAAACTCTAGAGCGATTCTATTTAGCTCGATTATTCGCTCAGAAAGCTGCTTCCTTTCCTCTTTTCTTTTTTTGTTCTGCTCGTACTGCCGGTCGTCGATCGGCTGCGGCAACGGCACGCCGTTCATCTCGGCCACTCGTTGGACCGCTTCGGGAAAGCTAAGCCCTTCCATCTCCATCAAAAACGTGAACGCGTTCCCACCCTTGCCGCACCCAAAGCATTTGTAAAACCCCTTCGACGGATTCACCGAAAACGACGGCGTCTTTTCCTGATGAAACGGGCAACAAGCCATCCAGCTAGCACCCTTCTTCTTCAGGTCCTGCGCATACGGCTGTATCAACCGCACCAGATCGGCCCGGTCTTTCAGTTCGTCAATGAAATATTGGTCGTAGAGCACTTATTTAGGCGGAGTATTCTGGTTTGGAATTAAATTCGGTGGTGGGTTGCCTTTAGGAACTAACCAGAATTCAACTTCTGTATTTTTTCGCTCCCCGCCATAAATCGTTTTGAACCTACTTCGGGGCAAACGGGAATTTTTGACAAGGTGCTTCAAGGCGTATGTAATAACCCGATCCGCATACCTTTTCCCTTTGTTGAATTCAGAGTACACGACCAAGTACCCGGTGAGGTCGCGATCCGTTCTTAAATGTTGACTGAATCCAAAAATATTTGGTCCAAAGTCACATCCTAGTTCGTAAAATCCGTCAAAATAGAAATATGTACGTCCTTTTATTTTGTGAAAGTCGCCGCGAACAACATCGTAACGCGTCGTAGATCTGATTTCGAAAGGTTGATATGGACGAACAGACGTTTTCAGTGCGCCCTCATGAACAAGCCAAAACTCAATCTTTGTTTGTCGCTGGTTAAAACCTCTCACGAACTCCAACTTTTGACCTTGGAATTGACGAACCTTTGGATACCAATCTTTGATGAAACGATAAAGACTGATGTTTCGTCCTT
>JAICPV010000062.1 GCA_025929655.1 Pyrinomonadaceae bacterium | reverse complement strand
TCGATGAACAAGACTTGAAACGGTTTCGAAGGGTCCTGACGATACTCCGAGATCATGTCCCCAAGGACCGCCCAGAGCTTTTTGCGGTTCGGTAGGCCGGTCAACGAATCGTGTAGAGCTGCATGCTGGAATGCGCTTTCGCTTTTCCGAAGAGCGTCGTTTGCGAGCTCTTCCTTTTCGAGCGAGACCGCAAGTTGATAGACGTGGTTTTCAGCCTCGACGCGACGCGCACGCTCGGCTTCCGCCTTCGCCCGTTCCGCATCTTCGACTTGCACGATCGCTTCGTTTATCTCGCCAATGGACTGTCGGTAATTCAAATACGCGGCCGCCAGAGCCAGGAATGCGATCGATGATGTAACGATGTCGCCGTAATTTATCAGCTTAAATAACAGACCTGCGAGGCCCGCGCCGACGATCTGCGTCATCGAGCTCGAAAAGCAATCCTTTCTCCACGTCGCCCAGAACGACGAACCTTCCTTTAGCGAGTGGAATACTCCGGCGAGGACCGAGGAAACGAGGAATTGCGAAAGTGCGAGGATCCCGAGTTCTGAGATCAGGTCGGAAGTTTTTGTCGGCTGAAAGTTCCATCCGGTGAGCGACGGCAGCGTTTGCCAGATAACGAATGTTACGGACGTGTATATCGCGTTTATGGAGACGTTCGCCGGGATCATCTGCGGCGAAAACGGGAAGCCTTTCGAGCGCAGGTAAAGGCAGCTGGCGAGCATCTCAACAGCGGCAAGCAGGATCGCCGGCGGTCCCCCGTAAAGCAGGAAGGTGAGGAAGATCAGCGCGTCGGAGAAGCTGATGGCAAATTTCGATCTCGGCAGCGAAAGCGTCAGCCGTGGCGCAACAAGAATGCAGAACAGAAGAATGAAAAGATAGCCTGGGGAAAAGGCGGATTGCGGCATTGCGAAAACGGACGCCGCAAGACAAACAGCGCCCACGCTTATTACCGTGGCTTTCACCAAATTTGCGATCTTTTCTCGGGACATTGCCGAAGCAAAGACGGAATTGCGGGAGTTCATTGGGCGGGCAATCGAAAAAGACAGGAGTGATCGCGGAGGAACACCATCCGCAAAACAAATTTTAACACGGAGATCTCGAAAAATGCCAGAAAAACCTTGCACGAATATTTGCGGCTGCATACCTAGGTAACACTTCTGAATTGGATACTTCGTATCCGCCCGGTCAACTGTTGCAGGAACAGTATTTAGACTGCGCGATTCAAATCTGCGCATACTTCGTATCCAACTTTTAAACTCCCAAATTTTATCCAGGCGAACCTTTCTGCCGGCGGTAACCCGTGTACTTTCATAAGTTACACGGGAGTGCCGAACGGCGACGAGCTCTGGCACAAGCGTTGTAATAGAGAGGGCCAGAGGTACTAAGAATTGATCAAATTTGGAGAGGAGAGAAAAATGAAAAACATTAAGAACACGATCGCAGCCGCAGTAATGATGTCAGCACTCACTTTCGGAACGTCCGTCGCAAACGCCGGGATCATCATCGCAAAATCCGGCGAAGCCACACGGTGCAAAAGCAGTGACACAAGGACAGTCGTCGACAAGCTTACGGGAATGTTACTCGAAGGCATTATCATAGCCAAAACCGGGATCATCATTGCCAAAGAAGGCATCATCATCGCGAAGGAAGGCACGACGTGCAGCGAACCCGCGAAGACCCGCGAAGGCATCATCATCGCGTAATACAGGGCCGGGAAAATCGAGAGATTTAATATCCCACACTTAAAGGTCCGGCGGGCGACACGACCGGGCCTTTTTTTCGGCAGGTGGTTATGAGTTACGTATCAGTAGTTACAGATTTTTTCGCGACGAGGCAGGGAGCGGACTTCACGTTCACGCCCGAAGACTACGCGACGATCGCGGAATGGGAGAAGCAGGAAATACCTTTGTCATTCGTTCTGAGCACGATCGACCGCGTTATAAGCGAATCGGAAAAACGGAGGGAAATGATCGGTTCGATCATTCAGATCAGCCCTTCGGTGAACTCGAGATTTGCCGACTGGCTTCGCGATAGCGAAACAGCCTCAAGCTGCTGAACTCTCGGACCTCGCCGTTTTCGACGGCGAAAGACTTCTCAACCGCTCGACCGCGTCGGGCAGTACCTCCAGGATACGGTCGACCTCGTCGGCCGTATTTTGTTTTCCGAAGCTAAAGCGGATAGCCGAACGTGCGCGGGCATCGTCAGCGCCCAAAGCTCGAACCACGGGTGACGGTTCGAGCGAGCCCGAAGAACATGCGGAACCGGTCGAGACCGCGATCCCCTGCATATCCAAATTGATCAATAACGCCTCGCCCTCTATCCCCGGAAAAGCGATGTTGGAAATGTTCGGCAATCGGCGTGTTCTGTCTCCGTTCAGTATCGCGTCGCCGAATCTTTCGAAGATCCGGCTTTCGAAATCGTCACGAAGATCGCCAAGCCTTTTGCTGTCGGTTTCCACGAGCTGCGAGGCCAATTCCGCGGCTTTTCCGAATGCTGCTATAAGAGGAACCGATTCCGTCCCGCCGCGTATGCCGCGTTCCTGCCGCCCGCCGAGGCTTTGCGGATGAAGCCGCGTACCGCGGCGAACGTACAACGCGCCGATCCCTTTGGGAGCATATATCTTATGCGCCGAGATGGTAAGCAGGTCGCAGGCGATCTCTTCGACATCGACCATGATCTTTCCAGCCGCTTGTACTGCATCCGTGTGAAACCAGATCTTTCTCCCGGTTGAACGCAGGTTCTTTACAAACTTGCCTATCTCAGCGATCGGCTGGACCGTCCCGATCTCATTGTTCGCGGCCATTACAGAAATGAGGACAGTTGCTTCGCGAAGCGCGTTCTCAACATCTTCGATCCGGACAATGCCGTCAGCATAAACTGGAAGGTAAGTGACTTCGACGCCTTTTTTTTCGAGATCTTCGGCGACGTTGGTGACTGACGGATGCTCGATCCCCGAAGTGATGATATGCGGCTTCACATCTCGTGTGTCGACGATCGCTTCAACGAACCCGCGGATGGCGAGATTGTTTGCTTCGGTCCCGCCGGATGTAAAGACCACCTCAGTTGGCCGGGCATTTATCAAGGCGGCAACCTGCTGCCGGGCCTTATCGACCGCCGCGCGGGTTTCCTGCCCGAAGAAATGAATGCTCGACGCGTTCCCAAACTTCTCCCTCAGAAAGGGAAGCATCGCGTCGAGCACCTCGGGATCGACCGGCGTTGTCGCTGCGTTGTCGAAATACATTCGTCGGAACATATTTCTATTCTAACGCCCTCGCGAAATAAAAAAAGACGCGAGCCGAAGCCCGCGCCGTTTCTCTTGCTACGAAATCGGTTACTTTCCGTAACGGTAGGTGGTAAACATGCCGTCCATTCTGGCGTCCTGTCCTGCACTGAACCGATCCATGCAAGCATCGTCGGTGTAATCCATGAAATTCTTGATCGGATCAAGACCAGAAATATTTCTGCAGGAATCTCTTCCAACCGGGCACCCGTAAGCAGGCGATCTTTCGGCGGGCGTGTCGGCAACGCCGTCGCCGCCTGTGGAGCGCTTCACGCATCCACCCTGGAACGTGTGATACAGTCCCATCCAATGTCCGACCTCGTGCGTGCCGGTATCGCCTTGGTTATAAGGAGCGGCTGAACCACCCGGAACGGATGAATACAGGATAACAACGCCGTCGTTCTTGGGATTACTTGCGTAACTAGACGGGAACGTGGCCCAGCCGAGCAGGCCTCCGCCCATGTTGTTCGAATATATATTCAGGTCGTCGGCGGTACCTTGCCGAAGGGCATTTTTCATTTGACCTTCACAAGATCCACCGCTGCATGTGTACCAGCTAGAATTGGTGGTTCGAGTTGTCGCAACGTGATTAAAGGACCAGCCCCACGGTGCGAATGCGGCATTTAATACGTTGATTTGACTTGTTATCTGCGAATCTGGAATATTTCCCTGACTAAGCGACGTGCCGTTGTTTATCACATGCCAATAAACATTGATCGTACCGCCGTTTACTTCAGGAAACCGCATCTCCGCAATTTCTCGCATTCTTTCGGCAAAGTCGGCCTCCATCACTTCCAATTCTTCCGGTGACGGATTCACCGGACAGAAACGTTCTATCCGATCTTTTTTTGCAGCCCGGACCTCGTCATCCCGACCATTATTGTCGTCCCTCATCTCGACCTGAGCGCTGGTGTATGCGCCGGAGGTCGCGATCGAAATAACCACCAATGCCGCTGCCGCGAAAACCGCCGCAGCACCTAAAAATAGCTTTCGATTCACAACTTACCCTCCTGATTTTTACGTAAAAAATACTAATTAGCGAAAAGTTAATTAGAGCCGATCAGATACAGGTCGAAATTAAAGTGCAAAACAATATAGCATGTTCAGCAAAATGAACAAATATACGATTTGGGCGACGAAAAAAAGGTTACTCGTCGCTCGGTTCGCCGGTAAAATCCACGCCCGAACGCTCCTCGTTTATTTCCAGCAATTGTGCCGGAAGTGCGAAAAGATATCGGCGGTGCGTGATGCTCAAAACATACGTCTTGCCGGTTTCGATCTGATCGAGGCGGTAAAAACCGAACGACGATGAGTATGCCGAACGAACCACATCATTAGTGCTCGCGTCCCGGATCACGATATATGCCCCTTTTATCGGGCGGCCTTCCGGGGTCTTGACCTTACCTGCGACAGAGACGTTTGCCTTCTCCGGATTTTGCGTTATCGAAACTCGATCAACGACTTTCGATCGCGTCACCAGCGTTTGCTTCGCCGATCGAACCTTTGAATTCGAGGAAAATAAGGGGGAAATGAACACAATTGTTAAAAGCAAAGCGGCAAAAAGATGCATTCGTCGCATATTCGTTTTGACCTCTTGGAATAGACGCTTTATAAGAAGCTGCGGGCTGTTCGAAGTGCGGGCGGCCGACTTACCCCGATACGCGAAACTTAGGCGGCATTCGGTCGGCCCTCGCAATAAACCTTGCAAGCTTAGCACATTGCTAAACTGGCGGAAACATTTTTTTGCAGAGCTTGCAGGCACGATCAGCCACGTAAATTCCATATTCCCGGGAAATACGATAAATTGGAACCTGGCGGAGTGCCTCTCGCATCTAAGCTCTGGCCTATAAAAGGGACTAATAATGGATTTTGCAACAAAAGAAATTTTCAAGCGGTACGCCAGCATTATAGTTGGCAGGCCGATATCGCCGGTTTTCCTGAACATTTTGGTGACAAGCGTCTGCGACATGCGATGTACACACTGCTTTTTTACCGAAGAGCTCGACGACCGGCCGCGAAAGAAGCTGCAGATGAAGGCGCACGAGATCGCACGGATCTCGGAGACGCTGGGCGGGAATCTGGGCGTGCTCGTACTTGCCGGCGGCGAGCCGTTCACGCGAAAGGACCTGCCGGAGATCGTCAGATCGTTTTACGAAAACAACAAGCTCGACTCCGTTTACCTGATGTCCAATGGACAGATCCATCAGCGTATCTTCCCGGATGTGGCCCGGATAATGGACGAATGTCCAAACCTTAATGTCAGCGTCGCTCTCGGGATCGACGGGATGAAGGACGCGCACGAAAAGATCCGGCGCAAAGAGGGAAGCTGGGACAAGGCGATCCATACCGCTCGTACGCTACAGCAGATGAAGAAAGAGCAATATCCGCGGCTGGATATCCAAACCTGCACGTGCGTAATGCATTCGAATGAGGACACCATCTTCGACTGGTACGATTTCCTCAAATTCGATCTGAAACCAGACAAGGTGAACATCAACTATATCCGCCCGCCGTCCGCGGACCCGAACGAATTGAATTTCGACCACCAACGTTACGCTCAGTTGTCGCAGATGATCCTCGACGATACGCGGAACGCGGCGCTCAAAAATCATTACGGCGGCAAGTCCGGGATGTTCAAGGCGGCCGTCGACATCTATATGCACGACGTGATCGCCAAAACGAAGGAAGAGAACAAAGCCCAATTGAAATGTTATGCCGGCAGCGCCGGCGCGGTCATTTACGATACGGGCGCGCTTTCATCATGCGAGAACAAGACAGACGTTTTGAATCTTCGCGATTACGATTGGAACTTCCAGGCGGCCTGGGGCACAGAACTGATGAAGGAAAGGCGGAAGGAAGCCGCTGCCGGCTGCTACTGTACGCACGAATCGAATTGCTACTATCCTTCGCTGCCTTTCAATGCTGGGCATCTGATCAAGATCAAAAAGCTCGAACGCGATATGCGAAAAGCGGCAAAAGAAGGCGGTTTCGCCGCAGCTCGTGAGATAGCTCTTAAAGCATAGGTCGAATTTTGGTGTGCAGCGGGTGCGAACCGCATGAGTGAGAGGTGGGCCTAACAGCCCAATATGAAGTCAGCGAGCGCGATGAGATGCGTTACTCACCGGGGCTAAACCGGACAGCTCTTTAGAGGACTTGGCTCACGATCCGGCGAAGAACAGAACGCTGAAACGCCGGTGACTAAATCCGAAAAACTGTGAGCGAGAGCGCCGCAAGTGGGTTGAAATCCCACCACACCAAAAACCTTCGATGCAGCAAAATACCCCAAAGATCCTGATCATTTCATCCGACACCGGCGGCGGGCACAAGAGCGCGGCGCAAGCTATTGCAGTCGGACTACAGCGTTTTTGGCACGGCGAATCGGTTGCCGTTCGGGTGATGCGGGCCGCCGAAGAATCACACCATCTGACCGACCGGCTCGTTTCGTTTTACAACTGGGTACTGCGCAATAAGCAGGGCTGGATGAAGTATCTCTACTGGGCCGTGAACAAGATAAGGCCCGAAACGCGCGAATTTTTTCAAAAGCGCTGCATCGGCTACCTTAAGGGCCAATTCGAGAAATGGTGCCCGCATGTAGTGGTCAGCGTGCATCCGCTGACACAGCACATTTTCGGCCGCATCCTGCGGGAGCTGAACCTTGCGGACCAGATCCCGCTTGTCACGGTTGTGACCGATCCCTGCTACGGCTTTTGGAAGGGCTGGGCGTGCGACGACGTTTCGCTCTATCTGGTGGCGAACGACGACGCGAAACGCCAGCTAATGGATTACGGCGTATCCGAAGGCCGCATCCGCATTTCCGGGCTTCCGCTGCACCCGAAATTCAGAGAAGTCACCGAAGCCGTTGCCCAGGATGCTCGTCGGGCATATGGGCTCGATCCGGATAAATTCACCGTGTTCGTAAACGCGGGCTGGATAGGCGGCGGCAATATCCCGGCGATATTTCGTAAGTTGGTCCGCGGAGAACTCGATGTTCAGGCGATCTTTCTTGCCGGGAAGAACGAGGAGCTGCGGCTTGAAGCTGAAGAGATCGCGCGATCCGCGAAGTTCCCGGTAAAGGTGATCGGTTATTCCGACGAGATCGAGAAACTGATGCACTCGGCAAACGTGATGGTCTCCAAGCTGGGCGGTTTGACCACGTTCGAAGCCCTTGCATGCCGCCTGCCGATAATAGCGGACATCACGACACCGCCGATGCCCCAGGAAGCAGGTACGGTGAAATTGATCTCAACTCGAGGTGCAGGGATCTTGCTGAAGCGCTCGGCTGATATTGTCCCGACCATTCGCTCGCTGATCGAGGACACCGATAAATATCGCAAAATGAAAGCGGCCGCGGCGGACCTTTCGATGCCTGACTCCACCGAACAGATCATCCGCGAAATTGCTTCTTTACTTCCAAAGCGCGAAACCTCTCTGGCCGCGTGAATTTACTTTTCCGTTGTGGGCGGCGCCTCTTCGTGGATCACCGCACCCTCTGAAGATATGTCGCCCATCGGCTGCCCGTTCGGCCCGATCACGATCACGTTGTAAAGCGGCTTTCGCAGTTCCAGTTCCACCATCTTCTGCAGGGTCTTTTTCTTATTGTCGTCCGGAAGCTTGCCCCAGCTTTCCTTGGCTGTGATGAAAAGCGTGTTGTCTTTTCGGAACGCGTGGGCAAGGTGTTCCGGTAACGGAAGCCGGGCGATATTCACTTCCTCGATACCGTCTGCCTCGGGTGCGGCATTGCTGTTTTGACCGGAGAAAAGCAGGATCGAGCCGCAGACCAGCGTGACCAAAACCGTCAACGCCATCAGCCAGCGATTGGCTTCGCGAAGCGGCGCACGCGTGATCTCCATCGGCTCAGACGGCGGCTTTGCTTCAACGGCCGGCTCCGGTTCCGGCTCGATAACGGGAGCAGTGAAACGAACGACGGCACGTTCTACCTGAAGCCGGCTGCTGAGAAGCCGGTTCGAAACCATCAACAGGCGATGCTGCGATTCGCGCTCGACCGAGTTAAGTTCTTCGGCAAGATCGTCACCGATGTTTTCCGCAAAATTCAGGATCGCAACGATCTCGTCCGTTATCTCCGGTTCCAGCGTCGAGCCGCCTTTCAGATCGTTATCTTTGAATTCCTCCAGGCACAGAATCGCCGCGAGTGCGCGGCGTCCAAGCACGTACGGTTCGCCGCTTTCCTCGAAAAGAAAATCATTCAGATCGAGACGGTCCAGCGTTTCCGAGCGGGACATATAACTACGCAGCACGTAAGTGTCGGGCTGCGCCTGTGAGATCGTCTCGAGCTCGGCTGCCAGGCGCTGTTTGATCGAAACGACCGTCGAAATCTCCGCTGCTTCGGTTTCTTCCGTATCGTTTTCCGGTTCAGCGGGTGCATCTTCAACAGGCGTCAACCTGGCAGTCGCAGCCCGTTCGAGGAAACTGCGAAGGAGCGCAATGTCGGAATTTCCTTCAATGGGAGCGGCTTCGCCCGACATCCCGGCAAGCAGGTCGACGAGCGACGACTTGCCCTCGAGCGAGCCGTCGATCAAGGCTCCCGCGAAGTCGATCTTCTCACCCAGGTGCTGGTTCAGCCGCGAGTTCATCACCGCCATCAGCGAGTCGAATGTGCGGCCTACAGTGATGTTGCATTCGACGGCGGCCGCGACGCATTCGGGGGTGAAATAAAGATCGCCGAGATCGCGTTTGAACTCGCGGAACCGCTCGAAAATGTCCGATTCGATCAGCCCGTCAAATTCCGAGAGGCTGTACGCCTCCGCTATGAAAGCGTTAAAGCGTATCTCCGCGTCTTCTATATC
>JAICPV010000503.1 GCA_025929655.1 Pyrinomonadaceae bacterium | reverse complement strand
GTTCGTATTGATCGAAGCGATGAGCTGTTCGTGGTTTCCGCCCGGAAGGTCAGTCCGGCCGATCGTTCCGCTGAAAAGGCAGTCGCCGGTAAACACGGTTTTCGACGCGTGTTCGACCAGGACGATATGTCCCGGCGTATGCCCGGGACAGTGCCGGATCTCGAATTTAAGATCACCGACCTCCAGTATCTCGCCGTTCTCGACAAATCGGCTCGGATCCGGCGGGTCATCATAGTCCATCCCTAGAACCGAAAGCTGATGCTCGGGTATTCCCATCAGGCGAGGCTGCAATGGAAGGGATCGATATAGTGGTTCTTCGTCTCGGTGCAACAGCACCTCGGCGTTCGGAAATCGTGCATGCATAAACGCCACGCCGCCGATATGATCTAGGTGGCCGTGCGTTGGGATGATCGCGGTCAGTTTAAGTCTGGCGTCTTTGATGTATTCGACTACCTCATCCGACGGTTCGCCCGGGTCTATGCAGATCGCTTTCTTCGCTCGAGTGCAATAAACGACACGGCAGTTTTGTTGGAACGCTGTTTGAACGAACAGCTTTGTTTGCATAAGTTACCTCAGCAAGGCTAAGAACTGATCCGGGTCGAATTTGTTTTCCATTCTTCCTGCCAATACAGATCGTATCGCATCGCGGTACACCGCTGCATTCGGTTTGCCACTGAAACAAGGGGTCTCCTGTTCGGCAAGGCTAAGATAGCTGACCAACGTGCCTAATAGCATCCACAGCATTATCTCATCCTCTGTCCCGAGAGGGTTATTGCGAATAATGACGTCGCGGTCGGCGGCGATCTGACGGCAAATATCTTCAAATTCGGCCTTCGTTATCGTTTTCACTTAATAAATTACAGCACAAAACCGCTTACGGGCGAAAAAATGAATCAAAATCATACGTATTATCGACCGCTGTTTAACAGCCGTACCGAAACGGGACGAAGAATAGGCACCGATGGGACGAAAAAAAATGAAAAATATTGAGTTTTCGGAATTTATCGTTCTGACAATTTATGGCACACAGGTTGCTTAATAGAAAGCAATCGGAAGGTTGCTTTTGTAAGCATTGAAAGGACAACTGAAGGAAACGCGGCCCCGGGCAGGCCGCGTTCAGTTGCAAATATTTGAGGGAAGTGGCCGATATGCTTGGGGGAAATCTTCGAGTGTGGGCACGAAGACAAGGACGGTCCTTCCCTCAAATGCAAAAAGTTTAAGTTCTTTGAAAATCGCATTAATGGAACGCATCTGCTTTCTAATCTAAAAGGGTGAACACATAACTACGATTCTTCCACACCTCTAATAGCTTTCATTTCTCGATTTTCAAAAAGGGCCGGGGTCTCATTGCGAGCTCCGGCCTTTGAGTTTTTAATTCTCAAATCTCAAATTTTAGATCCGGAATCCTAACTTTAGAATCTACTGCTTCAACATTTCCTCAAACATCAGATAATAAGTCTCCTCCATCCCCAACTTTTTATAAACAGCCTGTGCGCGTTCGTTCTCTTTTTCCACATATAGCCGGAACCCGCAGACGTTGCCGGCAGCAGCGGCCCGCTCTTTGACGAATCGGTAAAGCTGCGAATAAACGCGTCTGCCTCGCCCCTCCGGCCGCACGTATACGCTCTGCACATACCAGAACCAGCCGTTCCGCCAATCGCTCCACTCGTATGTTACAAGAAGCCCGCCGGCGATCTGCCCGTCATTATCGGCCACGACGTAGAAACCCTTTGCCGGGTCCTCGAACACGGCGGCGACACCCGCCTTTAGAGTCGCCGGGTCGAGCGTCTTCCCCTCGGTTTCGAGCGCCATCGCCTGATTGAACGCGACCAGAGCGTCCACATCGTCTCTCTGAGCAAGTCTGATATTCATGAAACGTCTTGACGGGAGCCGCCACGCCCTCTAACCTAAAATGTTTTGCCTGCGGGCGAATTCCGAACCGTATGAAATTACGCATACTTTATCACGGCAACTGCTTCGATGGCGTCTCGTCGGCCGCGATATTCACGAAGTTTTACCAGGCGAAGATCGACCGGTCGGCCGACGTTTCCTATACGCCGACGATGCACCGGGCCGGCAACGCATTTGACCGCGAGCAGTTCGACGGCGACGAGAACGCGATCGTCGATTTTAAGTACTGTGCCGACGACCGGTTGACGTGGTGGTTCGATCATCACCAGTCGGCGTTTCTGTCCGCCGAGGACGAACAGCACTTTCTCGCCGACTCG
>JAICPV010000127.1 GCA_025929655.1 Pyrinomonadaceae bacterium | reverse complement strand
GTTCAGATCTTCGTGATCGGTTTTATCGCGGACCTTGATAAAGAATCAGGCTTCATTCGCAAGAGCGACCAGGGCAGAGCGAAGGTATTTCTCGAAAAGCTTGCGACAGAGACCGGCGGTAAGGCTTATTTTCCAACTGGGATCGAACAGCTTTCCGGGATCGCGCGCGATATCGCAAGCGAAATGCGGACCCAGTATTCCATCGGTTATTTGCCTTCCAACATCAAGCAGGACGGGACGTACAGGCACATCAAGGTGACCGTCACGGACGGCCCCGGCGGAGTCAAACGGATCCCGATCTCGAAAGCGGGAAGGACCGCCGGAGCGGTGCCTGATCCGTCGAAACTCAATACAAAACCAGTAAACTAACTATTTCTCGGGAACCGAACCGGATATCTTTTTCCGGTTCGTTTCTCCCGTAACCAGGACCGGAATTCCGTTGTCGACTTCGCCGTGTGGTCTCGGGATGACGTGGACGGCCGTTACGGTTCCGACTTTGCGTGCCGCCGCGGCTCCCGCATCGACCGCAGCTTTAACAGCGCCGACTTCACCGCGAACGATGGCGGTTACCAATCCTGCATCCACCTTTTCATAGCCCACAAGCTCTACATTCGCAGCTTTCACCATTGCGTCCGCGGCCTCGATCATTGCCACGAGGCCGAAACATTCGATCATTCCGAGTGCCTGCATAATATTTTTTGGCGATTTGATACTTTCAACGATCTACTTTAAGTAATAGGCAATAGCGATCAACAAGATCACGAAAACGGCAGCGCCAGCCGAGAATAAAATAAAGCTCATGCCCACGCCTTCATCCCGTTGCCAGATCACTTGAATCGGCTCGGTAAAGCGCGAACGGGCATTTCCAGCCGGGCGCCTGCGAGCCCTCTCGTTCACCGGGCTCAAACCCGGCCCGTTTTTTATCGACCCATTTTCCGGCTGCCTGGAAAATTTCTTCGGAGGAGCCGCGGCCGGGGCGATCTCAGGCGCCGCTCGCAGACTGCTTCCGCAGTTGTAACAGAATTCGGAATGCGGGCGGACCTCGGCATCGCAGCCCGGACAGCTATCCACAGCAACCACATTCGTCTTTGAAGAATTCCCCATTACCGTCCGCGCAAAGCCGCGGCAACCCTTTCAACCATCTCGGTCATTTCCTTGGGCGTTCTCGGAAAAAAGGCCGTGCCGCCACTGCCCTTTGCAAGCCTGTCCAAAAGCTTTGCGTTCACTTTTTCGTCGGACAAGCCTACAACAATGATCCGAATATTCGCCTCCTTTGCGAACGCCACGACAGCTTCGAGCTTAGCAGAACTCGCTGTGTCGTCCCCATCCGAGATCAAAAGGATCGCGGCCTCTCGGCCGTTTCGCTCCTTGATATTTGCTGATAGATAGTCGAGCGAAAAACGCACCGCATCCAGAACCGCCGTGGCCCCGCCTTCGACAAACATATTGTCGATCGCTTCACCTAGGTCGTCCTTACTGGCGGTGAGCTCCTGACGAACCTTGATCCGCCGGGAGTCCACAAATGAAACCAAAAACGTTTCGTCGCCTTCATTGTTTCGGTCCTTGATCGAATGTGAAAAGCGGATAACGCGCTCCAGCACCGTACGGTATGAGCCTGAATTATCCACCACGATCCCGTAACTCAGCGGACGCACGGACGTCCTTGGATCCTGCGCCTCCACATCGAAACCAAAGACACAAAGACCGGCTATGAACGCCTGAATTACGATTTTTCGAAGCATACAGACCTAGACGCGAGCGAAAATGTCCTTTTCCTCGCCCAGATCGCGAGCCGAAGGGGTAAGTATCGATTTCGCGGTGATATATATCTTTTCACCCTTTTCAATAGCGTTGCGAACATCTGTTTCGCTGACGAAATCCATAGGAGAAACGTTCGCACCATTTTCCGTAAGCGATTGGGGGCGTAGCTCGTGGATCACGGTCTTCACCGGCGAGGGTTCTTCCGCCTCTTTCTTTACCGGTTCAGCGGCCGGAGCATCCTTTATCTTCTGGCTAAGGAATTGGTCCACCATCGCAGCGATCTGTTCGCGCCTGATCGGAGGTCTCGGAGCAGGCGAGGCATCGGTGCCAGCGGATTGAGCAGCCACACGGGCGGTAGCCCCGATATCGGCCAATTTGTTAACCGGTTTGGTTTCGAAAGCTATCCGCTTGATGTCCATCAAATGGATCGGCGAAACATTATCCGAAGTAACGTTCCCGCCCCATGATCCGCAGCCGAGAGTCATCGATGGATCAAGATCGGTGGACAGTCCGATAGCACCATGGGTCGTCGGAGAATTGATCACGACACGCGCCGCGGGCATTTGCTTTCCGTACCGGACGGCCGCTTCACGACTTTGTGTATGCATTCCCGCGGTGTGGCCCATCCCGCCAAAATGCAGTATCTCTTCGTAGCGGTTCGCACCTTGCTCGACGCCGTCAGCAACAAAGAAGGCCAGCGTCGGTGAAAGCTTTTCTATCGACCACGGATGATCGCGTCCGACGCCGGCACAATCCGCGATCAAGCATCGCGTTCCGGACGGCACAGTGATGCCTGCCAGGTTCGCTATATACTCCGCCGATTTTCCCACGATCTTCGCGTTCAAGGTCCGCTGCGGCGTTAATAATACCGACGCGACTTTTTCAGCTTCCTCCAAATTGAGAAAGTGCCCGCCCTGCCTTTCGAATTGTTCACGAACCGCCGATTCGATCGGCGCGTCCACCACGACGGATTGCTCGGACGCGCATATCGTACCGTTATCGAAACATGTGCCCGTCAAAATATCCGCGACCGCTTTTTCAACACTGGCAGTCCTCTCGATAAATACCGGCACGTTCCCCGGGCCGACGCCAAAGGCAGGCTTACCCGAGGAATATGCTGCTCTGACAAGGCCGATACCGCCCGTAGCCAGGATCACTGCAGTCCGCTTGTGCTGCATCAACGCTTCCGTGCCTTCGATGGTTGAGTGGGTCAGGCAATGGATCGCCTCAGGGGGCAGTCCTCGCGCAACTCCCGCATCGCGCATTATGCGGGCTGTTTCTGCTATACATTTGGCAGCCGATGGGTGCGGAGATAAAACGATCGAATTGCGCGATTTGATCGCGATGATGATCTTGAAGATCGCGGTTGAGGTCGGGTTGGTAGACGGAATGATCGCAGCCACGACACCGCGCGGGCTTGCGACTTCGACCACGGAATCGGTTTCGCGAACGACCCCAACAGTCTTCATCGAGCGAAAGTGATTCCAGACGTCCTCGGCCGCAAACCGGTTTTTTTCTTTTTTGTCTTCCGCTCGCCCGAACCCGGTTTCTTCGCTCGCGAGCCGGCCGAGCCGTTCGGCATCGGCGAGTGCCGCCTGTGCCATCGCTTCGCAGATCGAATCGATCTTCTCCTGGTTGAATGCAGCAACAAGCTCAAAAGCGCGAAACGCGGATTCTACCGCGTCTCGCGCTTCCTGCTGTGCAGCCAGATCCTTATCCGACATAACCTTTCATTCGGAAAGAGCTAAAGCTAGCGGGTCTTAGTTTTGTTTCCCTGCATTGCTCCACCCGTGCCCGTTCCCGCCGCTCCGGAGCCAAGCTGTCGACCGCCTCCTCCGAGAGCCTTTTCATCCGGGCTGTATCCTGTACGTCCGCCTTTTGGTATCACTCGCTCGACTTCGCTGTGAGGCCGCGGGATCACGTGAACGCTTATCAAATCACCAACTCTTCGCGCGGCTGCAGCACCAGCGTCGGTAGCGGCCTTGACTGCACCGACGTCACCGCGCACAAAGATCGTAACGTAACCGGCTCCGATATATTCCTTACCGATAAGTTGAACGTTTGCGGCCTTTACCATCGCGTCTGCAGCTTCCACAGCGCCGACGAAGCCTTTCGTTTCGACCATACCGAGGGCCTCTAAACTCATTCCACAAACCTCGCTTATTTTGTACTAGAAATTACGATCTTTCGATGATCAACGATGCCCTAACGTATCACGCAGTGGAGCAAATTAGCAAGCTAGCATTCGCACGCCGCGGGGCAACTAATTGACATTATTGGTTTATCAAAGCTATATTTCAAGTTCTATCTTACTACGTGTTTAATTCAGCTGCGTTTGCCGCAAAAGCTCGAAAATGTCTCAAACTCTCGGTGAAAAACTGCGGCAGGCTCGCGAGGCCAAAGGCATTTCCGTGAGCCAGGTGGCCGAGCAAACACGCATCTCGCCGCTCTACATTCAATCGATCGAAAATAACGATTACAAGCCGCTTCCCGGTGGCATTTTCAATAAGGGATTCGTTAAATCGTACGCGAAATTCATCGGCATCGATGAGCAAGAGGCCCTTGCGGACTATGGCCGGCTCGCCGCCGAGAACGAAGCGATGTCGGAACAGCCGTTCAAGTCATACCGTCCGGAAGTGCTCACTGACGATAACGCGGCCAATTCGATGGCGCCGACTCTCATATTCGCGGGTATCATACTGGCTTTAATGACCGGCGGCATTTTATTTGTCCTCAGCTACCTTCAGAATCCGGATACGGCAGTCGTGAATACGAATTCGAACAGCGGCGTCGGCGCAAATATACCTTCAAATTCTGATGCAGCTAGCCCTGAGCTGCCCGCGTCCGATGTGCCGACGATGTCGTCCCTAAAAGTCGAGTTTCGCGCGGCGACTGATGAAATATGGCTGAGCTCAGTGAGTGACGGTAAGGAAACCGATGCGACGGTTGCCGCGGGCAGCGGCGTCTCGTTTGAACCCAAGCAGTCGCTGCGTTTGAGTTACGCTGTTTCGCGAGCGGCGTCTGCACGTCTGCTTCTGAACGGAAAGCCCATAACACTTCCTGACTCGCCGACGCCGCCTCGCCGTAACGTTGTCGAATTCGAGATCAACAGCAACAACCTCGCACGGATATGGAACGAGGGCAGGATCGTTCAAGGTAATTCCACCCAAGCGCCGGGCCCGATCAATTCGCGTGTAAATGCTGCCGTGCCGGCGAACACCTCAACGCCAAATGTGAACCGCCCGCCCGCTACGCCTCGGCCTTCTCCTGCTGCCAATCGTCCTCCTGCGAACAGGCCGCCCACGAACCGGCCAAGGCCGACACCGCGCTAGGCAGTCCGAGAAAAGCGTTGTAGACTGTTGTTTGGTAAACGAAGTCAAAAGTTAACAAGATCGCCCGCCGGTTTCGCGCGGGCATTTTTGTACCCATTTTTTGCAATAGCCGCAGATACCATGGCGCAAATCGATATGAACTTAAACGAGATCCCCGAAGGACTTACTTTCGACGACGTAATGCTCGTACCAGCCTATTCCGACGTGCTCCCCGCCGAGGTGGACACGCGAACGCGCTTTTCGCGTGGGATAGAGCTGAATATCCCCTTGTGTTCGTCGGCAATGGACACGGTCACAGAGGCCGCGCTCGCAATTGCGCTTGCGCAGCAGGGCGGCATCGGCGTCATTCACAAGAATTTCACGATCGCCGAGCAAGCGGAGGAAGTAGACAAGGTAAAACGAAGCGAATCAGGAATGATCGTCGATCCCGTGACGATCGGCCACAAGGCGTTAGTTTCCGAAGCACTTAACATCATGGAACGCTACAAGATCAGCGGCGTTCCCGTAACCGACGAGCACGGGCTTCTGGTCGGGATCATCACAAACCGCGACCTTCGGTTTGAAACACGCTTCGATATTCCGGTTTCGGAGGTAATGACGCCGCAGCCCCTGGTAACGGTCCCCGTCGGCACCACACTCGACGAAGCCAAAGTGAAGCTTCAAAAACACCGGATCGAAAAGCTGCTGGTGATCGATGACGATGGACATTTGAAAGGCCTGATAACCGTGAAGGACATTCAAAAGGCGATCCGGTTCCCATTCGCTGCGAAGGATGGCCTCGGAAGATTACGCTGTGCTGCTGCTATCGGTGCCACCGGCGATTTTCTGGAACGCTGCGACGCCCTTGTGAGCTCCAGAGTCGATGCGGTCGTTATCGACACCGCCCATGGCCATAGCGTTCGCGTGATCGAAGCTGTCAAGAAAATAAAATCGAAGTATCCCGGCCTCCAGTTGATCGCCGGGAATGTTGCCACATCCGACGGCACCAAAGAGCTGATCTCGGCCGGCGTTGACGCGGTAAAGATCGGGATCGGCCCGGGTTCGATATGCACCACGCGTGTCGTCACCGGAGCCGGCGTGCCGCAGATAATGGCCATCCACGAAGCGGTGAAAGCGGCCGCAGGCTCCGGCGTACCGATCATAGCGGACGGCGGAATCAAATTTTCAGGGGACGTTTCCAAGGCCATCGCCGCTGGCGCCGACTCTATCATGGTAGGCTCGCTTTTTGCAGGTACGGAAGAAGCGCCGGGCGAAGTGATCCTTTTTCAGGGACGCAGCTTTAAAACGTACCGCGGCATGGGATCGATCGGTGCTATGAAAAAGGGTTCCAGCGACCGTTACGCCCAGGAACTTACCAAAGCCGAATCCAAATTCGTTCCGGAGGGTATCGAGGGTCGTGTTGCCTACAAAGGCTCCGTCGCCGAAATGGTCACACAGCTTGTCGGGGGCCTGCGCGCCGGTATGGGCTACACCGGCTGTCGAAACATAAAAGAGCTTCAGCAAAATTCAAAATTCGTACGCATAACATCAGCGGGCCTCCGCGAATCGCACGTCCATGAC
>JAICPV010000333.1 GCA_025929655.1 Pyrinomonadaceae bacterium | reverse complement strand
GATGGTCCATTCGGGCGAGTTAGGCGCGAGTATGGCAACCCGGTCACCCTTTTCGATGCTTAAATTTTTCAAACCCGCGGCACATGCTTCCATTTTCGAAAGCATTTCGGTTGCGGAAATGCTATGCCATCGGCCGTCGCGTTTGTAGTTGAGGATGTCTGTGTCTGGAAATTCTTTTGCTGCCTGTCGAAATAGATCCCCGAGCGTGAGGGGTTCGTTCGGATAAAGCGGTTCACCCCGGCCGATCGCGCAACGCGGAGATTCATTATTCTTGAATGAGCCATTCCTCATTCCGTGAGTACGCCTTTCAGAAATATCTTCAAAACTTCGTTTGCCATCGGCTCAAGGGGATAGGATTTTTTTGAAAGGATCCAGTTTGTGACCATTTCGTCGAGGGCACCGTAAAAAACTTTTGCACAAACCACTGCCTTAACGTCGCCGCGGAAAAGACCGGCTTTCTGTCCTTGCTCGATAGTTTTACGTATGACATCGAGATATTCGTGGAAACCGGCTGCGGAAAACTCCTCCATGAATTTCGTCGATCCGCGAAGCTCAACCTGAAAAACGATCGCAAGGTCGCGATCTTCACTCAACCGTTTAAGATGCAATTCAGCGACCTTCTTTAAACGGTCAACAGGAGAATCGATCGAGGTCAGTTCCCGTTTACCTTCAGCGATGAACTTCTCCATCGCCTGGTCGAATATCGAGTGAAGTATCTCTTCTTTGCTTTTGAAATAAAGATAGACCGTTCCGTCCGCTATACCGGCCGCCCGCGCGACATCGGCTACTTTGGAATTGAAGTACCCCTTCTCGGCAAATACAGTTACACCTGCGCGAAGGATCGCGGACCGTTTATCCGGAACAACATTCTTTTCGGAGCTTGTAGCAGCGCGGGGCATATGAATGAATGCTCATTCATTCTATTCTCGTCTGGAAATTAAATCAATTTTTTATACCGTAGTTTTCGAAGGCGAGCGATGGCGGAGAGGACAGGACTCGAACCTGCAAGCGCTTTCGCGCGGTAGTTTTCAAGACTACTGCCTTACCAATTAGGCTACCTCTCCAAATAGGAACGCGGACATTGCTGTCCGCCACCTTCAATATAGCAAATTTCGGATATTCGAAACAAAAAAAGTCCCGGTTGTAACCGTACAACCGGGAAAAGGAGTGAAGAGAGAAACGTGTGCCTCTAGTCAGAGGCTAAAAGTTTTGATATCTGGGCGTTCAGATTTTCCGTTTTGTCCCAGCCGTCCGTTCGCATCACAATTGAGCCCTGGCGATCGATAACGAAATAGGCGGGGAACCCCATATTGATGTTGCCGCTCTTATCCACGTCCGCGTATTTGAGCATCACCCCGAAGCTGTTCGGCACGATACTGAACGTAAACGGGTTTTTCCGAACGTACGGAGCGATCTTCTGCGGCCCGTCCATGGTCGGCGCCAGAAAGACTACATCACGGCCGCGGTAATGGTCCGCCAAACGATTCAGTTTTGGAATTTCGTTGTGACAGATCTCGCACCGTGTATTCCAAAACGTAAGAACAACAATTTTGCCTTGCAGCTGGCTAAGGCTGTAGAAATTGCCGTCGGTTGCCTCGGCCGCGAAATCCGGAGCCTGAGCGCCGGGACGCAATTGCTGTTGCCCGGCGGCAAGCCCCGTTGAGATCGAGAAAATTATCAGGAATATGAGAGAACGCATGGCGGGTTTATCGAGGTCAAAGGATGTTTAACATCCCTTAATCAATATAAAAGGCGAATGCAACCTATCTCCAGAAAAATTACTGCACCGGAATTCTTTTGTTTTCAGTGATTTGAGAGACTTTGGGCCGTGCTAAAATCTAAAAATGCAGCTCGAATCGCTCGAAGCAGCCAATTTCCGCAATATTATTTCCGGAAAGATCGAACTCGATCCAGGGCTGAATTTTCTTTTCGGCGACAACGGACAGGGGAAGACGAATTGGCTGGAAGCCATATCGATCCTGGCGACGACAAGGTCGTTTCGGACCGCAAAGCTGCAGGAAGCTATACGCTTCGATCAGGAGTTAGCCGTTATCGACGGAATTGTTAGAGTCTCGGGGGAAATTACCAGAGAACTTCGCGCTCTGATCCAGGAAAGAGTAAAACAGTTTGCGATAAATGGCAAGAGGGAATCTGTTCCGAATTATCTCGGGCAGCTGCATGCCCTGGTTTTCACAGCAAGTGGGCTGGAAGTGGTGCGCGGCGGCCCCGAACATCGCCGTCGATTTCTGGACGAGTCGATCATAGCGATACATCCACCGTATTCAGCGACGATCGCCGAATATGTTCGTATCGTCAAGCAGAAAAATGCCTTGCTGCAAACTGCAAGAGATGAAGAATATTCAGTTGAGAAAACGGCCGAATTGCTTGAACCGTGGAACCAGCAGCTTGCCGTTCTTGCCGGCAAGATCCATCGCTGGCGGGAACGCGTCGTCGAACGGCTCAACGAGGTTCTTGAAAAGCATCTGTTCAGCTCGGAAGAGGTCAGCATAAGGTATGCTTCTGCACTTGAGGGGAAGGGAGACCTTACCGACTACGTTCCGCTCATTTCCGAACGGCTACAAAGGCGCGTTCAAGCGGAGCTGGTTTCCGGGCATTCGCTGATCGGACCTCACCGCGACGATCTGGAAATCACCTTTGACGGCCATGATATCCGGAGGTACGGCTCCTCCGGCCAGCAGCGCAGCGCATTTCTGCTCCTTTTGTTAGCGAATATCTCCGTTTATTTCGCGACACGCGACGAATACCCATTGTTTCTGATAGACGATATCGACTCCGAATTGGACGTCGATCGCATCGCCCGCCTCCTCGAGTTTCTTGAAGGAAAGACGCAAACGGTCGTGACCACTTCAAAGCCGAATATCATACAAAATTTGGGCACCCGTGGAGCCCTTTTTCAAGTTGCTGCCGGGGCGGCAAAACCCTTATAAAATCGTAGGTTTTATTCACTTTTCACGCTATGACCGCTGCCGCAAAAATGGTAAAATATAGGTGTATAAAAACCGGCTGGGTCGGTGCGGTTTTCCGGTTCACTCAACTGCAATTTCAGGGCGAAAAACTTGAGAATACTGCAAATAATTTTCGGGTCGCTCGGTGTACTTGTTTTGATCGGCGTCACGGGATTTTTTATTGGGGGTTCGATGCTTCCTTCGGCGCAAAGCTTCCCAAACGAGATCGAAATAAACGCTCCAGCGGACAAAGTTTGGCGGGTCATAAACGACCGCGAAAGGTACATTGAGTGGCAGGATCAGATCGAGCGAGTCGAGATCTCCGACGATAAACATTGGTACGAGTATTTGAAAACTACGGGCGAACCGTTGAAATTTACGTTGGCTGAAGACCATCGCCCTCTTCGAATGGAGTTTCATTACACGATGGGCGATCAGTTTGCCGGGCACTGGAGGGGCGAAGTTATTCCGACAGCGAATGGTGTGAAACTGAAGACGATCGACAGTTACGAAGCACAGGGCCGGCTCACACGGCTTATGATCTATGGGTTTTTCGATCTGGATGAGTTCGCGAAGGAATGGAACGCGAAGCTGAAGGCGCGGGTCGAAGGTTTGGACTAACAAAGAGGCTATCGAATTGGCAAAAGCAAAGACAGAATACGGGGCAGACGCAATTACAGTTTTGGAAGGTCGCGATGCAGTGCGCAAGCGACCTGCAATGTATATCGGCTCG
>JAICPV010000457.1 GCA_025929655.1 Pyrinomonadaceae bacterium | reverse complement strand
TCACCGATCGAGATCTCGTCAGTAACGAGTGAATCGTTGACCCTTTCATCAACGCCTTCATATCGGCCGCAGATCAAGACGATGTGCTCCGCCTCGTCGGCAAACACCTTCGCAACGGCTTGCGTCAACGGCCTGCCTTGCGGGGAAAGCATCACGACTTTCGTACCGTCGCCATATTCTTCACGCTCGCTCGTCCCAAGCAAATGTTCGACAGCGGCGAAGATCGGCTCCGGCTTCATTACCATTCCGTCGCCGCCTCCGAACGGACGGTCGTCGGTCATCTGGTGCTTATCGGCCGCAAACGCGCGAATATCGTGAACGTTTATCTCCACGAGCCGGGCCAGCTTCGCCCGGCGAATAATTCCAAAATCAAAGACCTGGCCGAAAAACTCGGGGAATATTGTTAAAACGTCGATCCGCATTTCTGGGAACGCAGGCGGCCCGCCTGCATCGCCGCTTGCGGCGAAAAAACTTGTTCGTGCTCCGCACTCATTGCACGCGAGCCGCGTGCGATCCAATCAAAACTCCAGCAGTCCTTCGGGTGGATCAACGACGATCCGCCTTTTCTCAATATTCACTTCAGCGCAAATTGCCTCGGCGAATGGGATCAAGATCTCTTTACCGTCGTCTTCGACAACCAGATTTTCCGTTCCGCCGGTTCGCATCACTTCGCGAACTATCCCTATTGAATGCCCGTCAACCGTTACGACCTCGCAGCCTTTAAGCTGCCAGTCGTAGAATTCATCCGCCTCGAGTTCTACTGCGTCCTCTTCGGCAATGCAGATCTCAGCGTTTCGAAACAATTCCGCGGCTTCGATCGAATTCACCGCCTCGAATTTCAAAACGACCCGTTCATTTTGAAACCAGTGCTCTTCAATTTTCAATTCCCGCCGCTCGCCGTTTTCGAGCAACGCTGTTACGTTTTGCAAGCCCTCGAACCGTTCGGGAAAATCGGTCAAAACATCCGCGACGACCTCGCCTTTCAGGCCGCGCGGTTTCGCAATTTTTGCAATCGCTACGAGTTCGCCCATCGTTTAGAGTACAAACTTCAGTTTGCAATTTCGGCACGCTAAAGCGTGGACTCCAAACTAGTCTTCCAGGAGATCGAGATGAAACCGCTTTCCATGCTTTTGCCCCGCAAAGAACAAAATGCTGCGGATCGCCTTGATCGTGCGTCCGTCGCGGCCGATCAGGCGGCCCATGTCGTCGGGAGCGACGCGGACCTCGATACGCACGTTCTTGCCGTCGCCGTTTTCGTAAACCTCGACAAGGTCAGGCGAGCCGACTAGCGATTTTACGATCTTTTCCACGGCCAGTTTCATTCTTGGTTTTTGCCGCCGACTTCAATGAGCGCAGAGAGAATTCAATACAAGAATCTCAGTGTTCTCAGTGTGCTCGGTGGCTATGCTTCCTGTACGACCGGGTTGTTCTTTATAAGGCTCGCCACGGTCTCGGTCGGCTTTGCTCCTACGCCGATCCAATACTGGATACGGTCGTGATCAAGCTTAACCTCGGCAGGGTCCTTCATCGGATCGTATGTCCCGACATTTTCGAGATAGGCACCATCCCGCTTCGACCTCTTTTCCTTTACAACAAGACGGTAAAATGGCTTACCCTTCGCACCTATTCTCATCAAGCTGATTGCTAACATAATCTCTATTTTCTTTTCTTGTGTCTTTTCTTTTTCTTAATGCTTTTCGACGAACCCGAACCACCGTTCTCATCGCCCATATCCATTCCGGAGCCAAGCATTCCCCCCAGCCCGCCCATGCCTGCACCGCCGCCCAGCATGTTCCCGATGCCGCCCGCCAAACCGCCCGCCATCTTTCTTGCCATGCCGCCGAACAAGCCGCCGCGGTTCATTTGGGCCATCATCTTACGCATTTGCTCGTATTGGCGCAGAAGTTGATTGACCTCGGCAATAGTCGACCCGGAGCCACGCGCTATGCGCGTCTTACGGCTCGCGTCTAACAATTTATGATCGTTGCGCTCGGCTTTAGTCATTGAATCGATAATGGCCTCGGTCCGTTTCATCTGATGATCGACCTCGGCGCCCTGCTCGTCCGAAAGCGAAAGTCCGCCCAACATCTGTTCGGGCAGCATTTTCATAAGCTTCGACATCGAGCCGAGTTTTTTGAACTGCCCCAGCTGCGAGCGAAAATCTTCGAGCGTAAACTGGTTACGCGTCATTTTCAGGAGTTGTGCCTGCGCGTCCTGCTCGTCGATCTTGCCCTGAACTTCCTCGATCAGCGTGAGCACGTCACCCATGCCTAGAATGCGCTGGGCGATGCGGTCCGGATAAAACGGCTCGATCGCGTCGTATTTTTCACCGACGCCTACGAATTTCACCGGCTGCCCGATCACCTGTCGGATCGACAAGGCCGCGCCGCCGCGTGCGTCGCCGTCCATTTTCGTCAGAACGACGCCTGTGATCCCCACGCGTTCGTGAAATGTCTCGGCAGACTTGACCGCGTCCTGCCCGGTCATCGCGTCTGCGACGAAAAGCACCTCGATCGGCTTGGTTTCTGCCTTGATCCATTCGAGCTCGTCCATGAGCTCGTCGTCGATATGAAGACGACCAGCCGTGTCGATC
>JAICPV010000593.1 GCA_025929655.1 Pyrinomonadaceae bacterium | reverse complement strand
GCTCGGACGTCGAACTGCAGAAGTCCAATATACTTCTTATCGGTCCCACGGGTACCGGGAAGACGCTGCTCGCGCAGACGCTCGCCCGGGTGTTAAGCGTTCCGTTCTGCATCGTGGACGCGACGTCGCTGACCGAAGCGGGTTATGTTGGCGAGGACGTTGAGAATATTTTGCTCCGCCTGCTCCAGTCGGCCGGCAACGATGTCGAAAAGGCACAGCAGGGAATTATCTACATCGACGAGATCGACAAGATCTGCCGCAAGGACGATAACCCGTCGATCACGCGCGACGTCTCGGGCGAAGGCGTGCAGCAAGCGCTTCTTAAAATTCTCGAGGGCACGATCGCGAACATCCCGACCTCGGGCGGCCGCAAACACCCGCAGCAGGAGTTCATGCAGCTCGACACGACGAACATCCTGTTCATCTGCGGCGGCGCGTTCATAGGCCTCGAAAAGGTCGTGGAAAAGCGGTTCCGGGCGAAATCGCTCGGCTTCCAGGCTGACGTCAAAACGAGCAAACAGCGTGCGGGCGAGGCGATGGAAAAGCTCGAACCCGAAGACCTGATCCATTACGGCCTGATTCCGGAATTCGTCGGTCGCCTGCCCGTCCTGGGCACCCTGAAAGAGCTCGACGAAGAGGCTCTAGTGAAGATCCTCACTGAGCCGAAAAACGCCTTGGTCAAACAGTACCAGCGCAAGTTCGAGTTCGATAATATTGGCCTGAAATTCACCGACGACGCCCTCCGCGCGATCGCCCAACAGGCGCACAAACGCAAGGTCGGCGCCCGCGGCCTGATGATGATCATGGAAGAGATCCTACTCGAATCTATGTACGTCCTGCCTTCGGAAAAAAAGGTCAAAGAGCTCGTTATCACCCGCGAAATGATCGAACGCAAAGCCCCCGTCCTGGAAGTGATCAAACCCCGAATCGAAGAAGCAGCCTAGGAACCAATGGCTGCGCCGTATTGATTTAGAACAAAATTTTATTTAATTGTCTGTTTTTGGACAGAAGTTGTGAAAGATCGGATGGAGAATAGCTCGGATGCCGGGCTTTTTTCGTTTTCGCGCTTAAAGCGACATTTCCAGGTTTGGAACGAAAAATGCACATTAAAAGGTGGCAGTATTCATATTGATCCAAAATTTGGGAGGGTAATGATATGTCATTAATAGTTTGTCCTGAATGCGGAAATGAAGTTTCCGACTCAGCGGTAGCGTGCCCTGTCTGCGGCAGGCCGCTGCGTACGATACCGGTCGTAAAAGAGGTCGTGCCGGTGCGGCGCGAAGGAACGGATCCCAAGTGGGTGATCATCCCGATCGCGGTCCTCGCGGGTGTTGTGCTGCTGTTCTTGTTCTTTTTCATGCGGAGCGGCGACGACGATGCGAACGTGAACCTGAAGGTGAACGCGTCACGAACCGGCTCTTCGCGTGATGTCGCGCGGGGCGACTCACCGGTCGAATCTGCGCCTGGATCTACCTCGACAACGACGGTGCCGGGAAGTTCGACTACCGTGAATCCGCCGGTTTCTTC
>JAICPV010000164.1 GCA_025929655.1 Pyrinomonadaceae bacterium | reverse complement strand
TCTGGATCGGATTTGATCGCCGGCAGGCGGTTCAATAAGGTGCCCGCTTCGCTGTCCGATATCGGCGCAGAATCGGCCAGCGGCTGTTTCTCGCGAGATTCGGCGCCCGCGACGCCTTCGCTCAGCCGAAACGTAAGTCCCGCCGGCCTGTTTGCAAGCTTGTCGTTCATCGCTTTTCCGATCGTCTGCGCTCCCGTACGAAGGGCGAACGGTAAAAACATCGACCACACGACGGCTAGAAGTGCCAGCCCCGAAGTGAATTCCCTCATATTTCCCGACCTGTCCCCGATCTGCGATGCTGATGATACCGCAGGATCTGATGCCCGACCCGGCTTCACGGTTCGTTCCGCGGCCCGGTTCTTATTGAAATGAACGCCTGGCTTGCGGACTTCTTGCATTCGCCCCTCTCGGCCGGCGTTTGCCATTCAAAATTGAGCAAATCCTGATATACTGATTTCCGTGATTGCAACTTGCGCTTGTTTTCCGTCGTACTGATTTGGCGGAAGTGCGTTTAGTACCGCATTTTAGGAGCGAAAAGAGATGGGACTGTGGGCGAGATTGACACGAGTTTTTCGGGCGAGCACCGGGGCTGCACTTGATAAGATTGAGAACCCGGAATTGGTGCTCCAGCAGACGATCCGGGACATGCGCGATCGTGTTCCTGAGTTGAACAATTCGGTGGCTCAAGTCATGGCCACCGAGCGGCTCCTCATAAAGAACCATGAGAACCTGGAAAAGCAGGTCGTAGACCTGGATTCGAAGATCAAGGCGTCGGTCAAAATGGGCCGCGACGACATCGCCACGGCTTACATCGGACAACTGCAGCAGGCACAGTTAGACAAGGAACGCACCGGAGCACAGCTTGAGCATGCTGCTCTCGCCTCGAAACAGGCATTGAAGGCCCGCGACAACTACGTCCTCAACATGAAAAAGCGCACCGCCGAAGCGATGCAGCTTATTTCCGCGTCCAAGCAGGCGAAGCTTCAGGAGCAGCTCGCCCAGACGATGGAAACCTTCAACATCGGCGACGACGCTTCCACCTTCAACGAGATGCGCGAGAAGATCGACCGTCGCGTTGCTGCCGCCGAAGCAAAGCTTCAGCTTGGCACGTCGTCAGTCGACAATCAGATGGCCGACATCGAACGCGAGGCGATGGACATCCAGCTTCAGGACAAGCTGCTTGAATACAAGCAGCAGATGGGCCTTCTTGGTGCGGGCTCTGGCAATGCTGCCGGTAAGCAGATCGGTGCCGGTTCCGGGGCTGCCGACAACGACGAGCAAGTGCTAGAGGACGTGATCGTAAAGGAAACGAACGAGGCAGCGAACTAAAGGAAATTGCTCCAAACTCCGACGCTCTTTTCGGCATCTAGTTATTTATGGCGGACCTGGCCAAATACCAGCGGGATCTACAGCGATTCGAACAAAGTTACGCAAAGGAAGCGGTCAAGGAACCGGTCAATTTTTGGGGCCTTGCCGGTTTCGCCGTTGCGGCCGCTTACTCGTTCAGCGTTATTCCGCTGTTGATCGCCCTGATCGCTGAGGTCGCATATATAATGGTCCTGCCCAATTTGCCGTGGTATCGCCAGCTTGTTCAACGGCGTGAGAAGCAGCGGCTTTTCAAAGCAGCCAGGGACGCCCGCGAGAAGCTGATCAAAACCTTCACGCCACGCGAACGCGAGGCGGTCGAATATCTCCGCTGGCTCAAGGAAAAGATCCAGGACAACTACCGCAAATTCACCGGTGCTGCCGTTCTGCCATCGAATCTGAAAACTCTCGATCAGCGTTGGGAAGATTTCGTCGACCTGCTCGACGTTTACCGCCGTCGAAAACAGCATTTGAAATCGATCAACCGCCAGGCTGTACACAACCAGCTGTCGCAGGCCTATCGCGCCGCTGAAAGCGCAACAGACGAAAAGACAAAACGCATCCAGCAGACCAACGTCGAGATCCTAAAACGCCGGATCGCCTCGTTCGATGAGATCGAGCGAAGCGTCAAGCTGGTCGAAGGCCAGCTTCAGTCGATCGAAAATTTCTTCAGCTACCTGAACGACGAGATCGTGACCATGTCGACGCCAGAGAAGTTTTCGCTTCTCGATTTCGAGCAGCTTTCCGATTCCATCGCGATGACGAAGCAGATGCTCGATCAAACCGCCGACGAGGTCGGCGCCCTCGACGCCTACAACCGCCAAATGGGCAACTACGAGCTGCTTCCGGGCTCAAATTCCTGATCGAGACTCGCACTTTGGCTGCGTTCGTTTTTCGACTTCTTCACTTTGCGGGCTTTGCGTCTTTGCGGGAAAAAGAAGATTTCCCGCAAAGACGCAAAGCAGGCAAATTTCCTGCGCCTGACTTTCCGTTGTTACATACTTTTAACACTGCTTCCCGACCCGTTTGAATCGCCCGTTCAACTGAACTAAACTTGAGAATTTCAAAAACTGTTCAATTTGGAACAATGGTTCTTATAATTTATTCAAGGAAGACAATTAAATGAAACGAGTAGGTATCCTGGTGGGACGTGAGGTCACGTTTCCCGAATCCATAATCAACAGCATCAACGAAAAAGGCAACGGCGAGGTCATCGCTGAAATGATCACCGTCGGCGGCATTCGCCTTGACGAACCTAAAAAATGGGACGTGGTCATCGACCGCATCTCGCACGAAGTGCCGTATTACCGTGCGATGCTGAAGCGTCTCGCGCTCGAAGGCACGTATATCATCAATAACCCGTTCTGGTGGTCGGCGGACGATAAATTTTTCAATTTCTCGCTCGCTGCAAAGCTCGGCGTCGCGATCCCGAAGACCGTTTTGCTGCCGCAGCACGCATACATCAAGGACATCACGAGCGAGAGCCTGCGCAATCTGGAATTCCCTATCGACTGGGAAGGCGTTATCGATTACGTTGGTTTCCCCGCGTTTCTTAAACCGCACGACGGCGGCGGCTGGAAAAACGTTTCGAAGATCCACAACATCGAAGAGCTCTGGAAGGAATTCAATAATTCCGGCACGCTCTGCATGACGCTGCAGGAAGGCATCGAATACGATCATTTCGTCCGCTGCTACTGCGTCGGGCAGGAAAAGGTCCTGATAATGCCATACGACCCGTCGAAGCCGTACCTGAGCGGAATGCAGTACGTCAACATCGAGAATTACCTAACGCCCGAGCTGCACAAACGCGTCGAACAGGATGTCATCACGATCTGCAAAGCCCTCGGCTACGATCTCAACACCGTCGAGTTCGCGATCAAGGACGGGGTTCCGTACGCGATCGACTTCATGAATCCCGCGCCCGACGCCGAGCTTGCATCGGTCGGCGAATACAACCACAGATGGATCGTCGACAACATGACCGACTTCATCCTGAAAAAGTTGAAGGAAGGATTCGAAACACCCGAGTACCGCGGGTCCGCTATGCTGAATCCGCCGGTCAGAACCGGGAGCGGTAGCGACCGGGTTCCGAAAGAGAAGGCAAAAGCAGCAACTTCCTCCAAAGCAGAGAAAAAGGCACCAACAAAAAAATCAAAAGCAACAAAAGCCTGAAGGAAAAAGCCCGGTCGACGCCGGGCTTTTACTTTTCGTTTGCGACGAGGTCGTAGGGGATCCGGGACGAGAGCATTTTTATGCCGATGTTCATCCCGGCCCAGGTCAGAAATCCGGTGGAGGAGACAAGCCAGCCGGCGTCTGCGACAAGAGCGTCGTCGAAGGCAGTCCCGGCGGCGATCAGCGGGAGCGAATAAAGGGCCAGCCGCAACGCGATCCGCCGCCAGCGGTCGAGCTTTTCGAGCAGGTTCAGACGGCTGATCTCCAGCTCCATGTACTCGTCGTCCTCGCTCAGACGGGCGAAATAATCGGCCTCGGCGTTGGTCCATCGCCTTTGAGCCGCGGTCGTGGCGATGCGGTTCGCCGCGGAGAAATTATGGACGACGTGGGCCAGCTTCCCTTCGTCGAGGGCGAGCTCGGCAAGGCCGACCAGCGAACGAAACGCGTCGCCGATCGTCTCGATCACGGTATGATATGCGGCCGCTGCCCGCCGCGAATAGCCGAATTGCCGGTAGGTTTCGGCGATGCGTTCTAAAAGTTCCGTGTCCCCGTCCGCGCGCCTTTCCGCCAGGCGCAATGCCGCCGCGGCCCGTCGCTCAAACCGCTTGTTTCGTCGCACGAAAGCAAGCAGATGCATGCATCGCGAGAATTCGAACAGAAGCCCGGGATTCCCAGGCTGCAGATGCAGAGCCCGGCGGAACGCCTCATAGGCCCGCACGAGAAAACCGGAAGCACAAAGCTTGTTCGCGGCGTTTCGCAACATCTCGGCCTGCGATATTTCCGACAGCCTTGGATCGAGACCGTTGGCCGCTGCAGACTTTAAAACTGAATTGTTGCGAAGCGAGCCTTCCAGCACGTCACTTGCAGGGATCTTCAAATCGGCGGCTATCCGCAAAGCTTCCCGCGGCGTGGTGGAAAATTTCGCGAGCTCCAGCGATCTGGCATCCAGGACCCTGGGATCAACGCGCGAGAACAGGGCTTCGGACATTTCGCGGAAACGATGCCCCGACCCCGCGAAAACGATCGGCGGTGCGTTGCCGAACACTGTGGTGCGATGCATGAACCGAACACGCCCGCCGCGTTTGAAGGTCCCGACGATAGCGGTGTCGATCTGCTCTATGTTGCGGAGCTTGACGCTCGGCCGCAACCCGTTCAGGCGAAACCAGAGCTTCGGCAGAAGTCCTGTGCGAAAGAGGCGTCGTCCGTCGAAAACGAACTTATCGGTAAGCGCGAGAAATGGTATGACGAGGAGCGCCGTGGACGCGGTGACCGCACTCAGATACAAGAAGCCCAGATAAAGCAGCAGCGCCGAAAAAAAGAGAATGATCAGAACAGCGCCGGCGGACCCGGGAGCGTATGCGCGGACCGAAACCGGAAGCTTTTGGGCCTTTGCGCTTTTCTCAGATAATGATGCTTCAAATTTCTTCGTCATCCATTACCGAACGGCATGCCGCCGGGCGTCTCCGGCACGGGTTCCGGGATCTCCTTCGCCTTTTCAGGATCGAGCTCTTTGAGCTTTTCTTTTGCGCTTTGGGCCGTCTGTGTAAGAGGCACTGCCTTGCCTTCCAGATCCTTGGCTTCGCTGGCGGATTTCACAAGATCGAAAAGAACGCTGACCGCATCTTCCTTTCGCCCGGCCTTTTCGTATTGTTTCGCGAGCTCGAACTGGATCGTCTCCTTGGCAATGACCGGATCGGACGACCCCAAAAGGTCCTGGTAAAGCTTGATCGCCTCATCCGTTTTTCCGTCATCCGCCCTCACTTGAGCGAGAGCGAACTTCGACAGGCTGCCGACTTCGCCGCTATGCGATATGAGTGCTTCAAGCTCCTGGGTGCCCGCGGGCCGGTCGATCAAGAGTCGGTTAACGGCGATGAAATATTTCGCTTTGTCGCTCGCGGGGCCCCCGAATTTATCCGCAACGCCCTGGAATTGCGCGATCGCCGCCTCCGACCTCTCGCGGATCGTCTTATAGGTCTTTTGATTCGAACCGGCGATCGGAGGCGTTTCCGATATCGGTGCTTGCGAGATCTCGATCGCTTTGCCGAGAGCCGTCTGCGCTTCCGCGCTCGTTCGGCCGCTCCACGAGTAAATGATCCAGATCACAAGGCCGAGAACGACTGCGGCCGCTATACCGTAAAGAATATTTCTGCCCTGGCCTTCGAAGATGCCCGCGGCGTCCTCGATCCTTTTGCCGACCGCTCGCTGAAACGGATCCTCATACTTAACCTTCGCTTTCGTGTCCGACGCGGGCAGCGGCACCTGATCGAAATTTCGCCTCTTCCTAGCCATAAAAAGATTTCTGCAACTCTTACGATGATAAACGTTATACAATCGGAAAAACCGGTGGGTTTCCAAAATTAATAATCTAGCGTAACGGCGGGCGTTCGGCAACCAAAG
>JAICPV010000111.1 GCA_025929655.1 Pyrinomonadaceae bacterium | reverse complement strand
TCGCGGTAGCCAGCCTCGTCGTCAACGATCAGGAGTGTGGGCATATTGTTTCGGCAATTCTACAGTAATCTTCGTCCCTGCACCTTTCTCACTTTCGACGTTTATGCGTCCGCCGCCGTCCGTTACGATGCGGTGAACGATCGAAAGGCCGAGCCCCGTGCCGTGTGCTCCGGGCTGAAACGGTTCGTAAATATTCTCCAGATCATCCGGTTCGATCCCGCATCCGTCGTCGGCAAAAGCGAACCGGACGTAGCCTCGCGTGGGCTCATCGATCTTGACGGAAACCTTCCCGCCCTCGGGCGTCGCGTGAATCGAATTCTGCAGAAGGTTCCATATTACCTGTTTGAGATGCACTTCGTCGGCCTCCACCGTGATCGGCGTATCAGGTTCGGTGAAATCGAGTACATGTTTTTCGCGGACCGCCGGGTCGTGGCGGAGCAATGCGAGGCAATCGGTTACCGCTCTGCCGACGTCCACGTTCGCGATAGATCTGGATTTGGAATCGGAATCCGGACGCGCGTATGCGAGGAAATCGGAAATGATGCGGTTGAGGCGTTCCGATTCGCCTATGACGATCTTCATCAATGCTGTGCTTTCTGATGTTTCCGATCTTTTTTCGGATAGGAACTGCATTGCAGAGCTGATCGAACCGAGTGGGTTTCTTATTTCATGTGCAAGGCCGGCCGCCATTCGGCCGACGGCGGAAAGCCTGTCTGCTCGCCGCAGGCTCTCCTGCATCGCGTGAAGCCGCGTCGTATCCTGAAACGAAATTATCAAACCGTTGACACCGCCGGACCGGCCGATCAAGGGTGAAACCGAGCATGCAACACTTACACCGTGCGGGCCTCCGTTGCCGTTCACGGCTGGCTTGAGAGCGGCCTCGAAATTAGGCGGGGTGAATTCCACATTCTGAACACCGCTAAGGGACATCTCGATCGACGGCCGCAGCTCTTCGCCGAAAATGCTCAAAACGCTTCGGCCGATGGCGTCCGTTGCCGGGATCCCTGTGAGCTGTTCGGCTGCGCGGTTGAAAGCGCGGACCTTACCCTGGAGATCGGTCGTGATCAGTCCCGAGTTGATCGACGAAAGTATGCGCTCATGCAGCACGTTCAAGTCTGCAAAATCCGATTCCGCGCGCAGCAACTCCTCGCCCAGCAGCCGGCGCTCGGCGAGTCGCCCTGAAAGAAGGCCAACCAAAAGAAATGCGGCGATATTGAAGGCGATGATCTGCACCGCCCTCGAAGGCGCGACTTCGCCCGAGAAAGAATATATAAGCGATTGCGACGTAAGCAGCGCGACTGCGCCAAAAAGCACGGCACAGACTGCGGACACCAAGTGAACGGCATGCTTATTGAGATAAAAACCGGCGACGCTTATAAGGAAAATGTAGAGCGTTATGTACGGCGAGATCAGATCGCCGGTGCCGCGGACCAGCCAGGTGATAAGAAACGCGTCGACGACGAATTGTGCACGGACCTGCCATGCGACGCGCCGGCCCCAGCTCAGTCCGGCGAGGTATAGGGCTGACGCAGCGACGGTCAACACGAAAAGTGCCGCAAGTCCGCTCGGGATGATCTCGAGCCGAAAGGACGCGAAGCTGTCGACCCACCAGAGGCTGCCGAAGAAGATCAGGAGCGTGAGCGCGAGCCTGCCGAAAACAAGCAGCCGAACCCGCTTTCGAGACGCGTCCTCAGAACGGCCTTCGCCATTCAAATCATTTGAATCATTTTTCGGCACTATTACGGGCGAGCGGATTTTTATCTTCCTTAACTGTATAAAACTTTGTTCGACCGGAAATCAAGCAGTTAATTCAAAGTGCGAAATAAAGCGGCCTTCCAATTTGATCGTGCTTTGGCCGTGATGGTCCGGTTGAGTCGAATTCTAAATGAGATATTTCGTGCTTCGCTTGGGTTTTTTTCGGCAGCAAAGATTCGCCTTTTACCGCCATGTTTGCGGTTTATCGCTTTCGTAAGTACTGATTAAACAATGTTTTACGCCGGTGCCGCGGAAAAAAGGTCTTGACTCTTTTAGTTCAATCGCGTAAAACAGCAGGACTACTTACAAATCGTAATCCAAGCCGGACCAAAGCAATTTAGGGGAGATTGAATTGGGACTGAAAGTGCTAAGCGAGTAGTTCGCCCGTGCCGCTTTCAAGACTTGTTGGATGCGATTGTTTGCGGGTTATTTCTGAAAATTCGGCAGCGTTATGAGTATTAATGGTGACCCACAGGCCGCGCTGAAAGGTTTGCTTGAGAAGACGATCGATCTTGGCGGATCCGATCTTCATATTCGGGTAGATAGTCCGCCGCAAATTCGGATACACGGCTTAATGACTCCCGTTGAAGGCTTCGCTCCGCTTAGCGAAGAGGATACGCGGCGGCTCGCCTATTCATTTCTGTCCGACCGGCAAAAGGAAACTTTCGAAGAGAATCGCGAGCTCGATTTCTCTATCGGCCTGGAGGGGCTCTCGCGTTTCCGCGTCAACATCTTCAATCAGAAGGAAACTGTCGGCGGCGTTTTCCGCGCAATTCCCTACGAGATCAAAACGTTCGAAGAGCTCGGGCTGCCGCACGTGGTCTCGGAATTGTGCCGAAAACCGCGCGGTTTGATCCTTGTTACCGGTCCTACCGGTTCCGGTAAATCGACAACACTCGCGACGATGATCGATCTGATCAACCGTACGCGACGCCAGCACATAATCACGATCGAGGATCCGATAGAGTTCCTTCACACGCATAAGAATTGCGTGGTTTCGCAGAGGGAACTCGGAGTCGATACCGATTCGTTCGGAGCCGCTCTTCGAGCTGGCCTGCGTCAGGACCCGGACGTCGTGCTCGTCGGCGAAATGCGTGACCTCGAGACGATCGAGCTTGCGCTGCGCGTTGCGGAGACGGGCCACCTCACGCTTGCGACGCTGCATACGAACACCGCCGCTTCGACGATCACCAGGATCATCGACGTCTTCCCTGCTTCGCAGCAGCCTCAGATCCGAACGCAGCTTGCAAACGTCCTCGAAGGCATAATGTGCCAATCGCTTTTGCCGAAGGCAACAGGCGACGGGCGTGTGATGGCGATGGAGATATTGATCCCGAACTCCGCGGTGCGCAACGTGATCCGCGAGGACAAGATCCATCAGATCTATTCGCTCATGCAAACGGGTGCGGAAAAATACGGGATGCAAACGCTGAACCATTCGCTCGCTTCGCTCTATCGAGCGCGATCGATCACGCTGGAGATGGCGTTGTCGATCTCGTCGAACGAAGAGGAATTGAAAGAACTGTGCGGCCGGCGTGGTGCGGCTCCGCTCGGAATGCCGGTGGAACGGCCGATGTATCGCTAGCGAACCAAGATTGATCTAAGAGCTTTATCAGATTTATGAGAAATGCATTCGGCACAAAACAGGTAAGCGATTTTGGCTTTGGTGCGGAATTCGATCCCGGCTTTGCGGAGAGGAGTGTCTCGCAGGACCAGATCGCTGTCGTATGGACCCCGGACGGCGGCGTGGTCGTTGCATCACCGGCCGAACGAAGCGGGTCGCGCATCGACGTCGCACGGTTCCCTGCTGAAGCGGACGTTGCCGCTTCGGTCAGTCTTCGACGCACTCGCGAGTTCGGCCTTGCGCCTCTCTCGCGCTCGACACATTTTCTGACGGCTGTTGCAGATCACTCGGAGCGTACGCAGATCCTGGCCCTGGATGGTGAAAAACTTTCCTACGACGACGCGATGCTGCTCGAGTGGCTGGTGAATGCCGAAAAGCAGATGCTGGCGGGCACGGACAATCATCCCGTTTTCGAAACTGCGCTTGAAGATACAGCCTGTGCGATCTCTCGATTGCCGAACGGACTTGTGTCGATGACGGAGGTTCCTCGTCCTCACATCAATGCTCTCGGTGCGCGGCTTCGAGCTTTCAACGGCCTCGCGGCAGCTTCGCCGCTGAGCGTGACGATCGAGACCCCGCTCCGATGTATCGCCAGATATTTTCTCGAAACAACAAAGGAAGGTCGGGATACACAGCATCACGGCCGTCGAGCCGAAGTGACGGCGTTCCTCTCGATGGGCATGAGCGGTTACAGCTTCGGACTCTGGAGCCCGGCAGCCGGACTGTTCGGAGAGAACGCGTTCCTCGCGCCGGCGGATGTGAACAAAAAGCCCCGCCGGAAGTTCGACCCTGCCGAAACAGTGGTCGACAATGCCCAGCAGGATCGGTTCATTACGGAATACGTTCGCAAAGCCTTCGATCAATTGATGCTCCAAATGTCTTCCGAGCGGATGGAGCAGTTGCAGCTCGCGGGGTGCACGCAGGTAGTTTATGCGGCTGAAAGCAGCCTGGCTGGCCACATCGGCCCGATCGCCGCGGATATAAGTTCGAGAGAAGGTGTCGAATTCGTTGCGATCAAAACGCCGGTGGAAGAGGCGGTCGCGAGCGGGCTCATTCTCGGTTCGTATTCGTTCGGGGCAGGAAGTGTCAAAGGCGCCGAGACCGTCGACCCGGTCAACATGGCCCGCGACCTTCTCGTCCTCGCCGACACGGAAGAAGCTGAACGCCGCCGCGCCGAAGAAGCGCGGATGCTCGAGCGCCGCGACCGTGCCGTCCTGTCGGTGCTCGCGCCGCCGGTCGTCACCGCGGCCGTACTTTTAGCGCTGGTCGCGAGCATGGTCGCTTCGTACTTCTTCACGGCGATCCGCGAGGCTCGTGCGGACGCAACCTCACAAGAGCTTCGCCCCGCGCTCGAACGCAGAAAGGCATACGAGGCAAACCTAAAGTGGTATCAGGAATTCATTTCCGAGGTCAGCAAGCTCCGCCGCCAGCAGCCGGTCGGGATCGGCCTGCTCCGCGATCTGAATTCTAATTATCCGTTCGCGTCCGATCCATCCTTCTTTGTCTCGGATCTCAAGTTGATGCCGAACGGTGATCTGGAAATGAAAGGTCTGTCGCGTAACAAGGATGCCGTCGCCACATTTTTGAAGGCTTTGGAATTCGCCGGCGGTGAAAAAAGCGGGTCGCGGGCCTTTAGCAATCTGGCATACGAGATACAGGAAGTTGCTGCGCCGATGGCCCAGGCCGCACAGGTGAGCGTGCCGAAGATCGCCGGATCGACGCTCACCGCCGCAGGAACGGCACCGGGCATTGTCCAGTGGCGCATGACCGGGAATTTCACGCCGGTAGCAGAATTCCAACCAAAGCCGGCGGCATCGCCGAAACCAGGCGCTCCGCAGCCTCCGGCTAAAACAAGTTAGTACTTAAGATTTGGAGTATCGATGGACAGAAGGAAAAACACAGGCGCCCAAGGCATTTTAGACAGCATCTACCTCGAATCGGTGCGTCGCGGAGCAGCGTTGACCATCCTCGTGATGGCGGCCCTTTCGCTCGGTGCCGGCTACCTGATCTACTCGTACGTTCTTTCAACCTGGATCGACTCGGGCCGTGCGTATCGTTTGCAGGTCGCGCAAAAGGAGATCGAAAACAAGAAGACCGAGGCGCTGCTTGCCGGTGAAGATCAGTTCCGCGCCGAATTCAAAAAGGTCGCCAATCTTTTCGAAGACGCAAAGCCGCTTTTGCCCGAGGAGACGGAAGTTTCCGATGTTCTCGGCCAGGTTCAGGCGGCAGCGCAGAGAAACGGCGTGACGCTTACCGGCCTGCTTGCGGTAAAACAGTCGGTCAAATCGCCGACGGCCGCAAAGCTTTACGAACGCGAGATCCCCGCGGTTGTCACGGGCTCCTATCCGCAAGTGGTGCGTTTCTTTTCCGATATTTCAAGGATGCCCCGCATCCTTTTGGTTCGCGATTATTCGATCGTGTCGCTTAAGAATTCCGTCTCCGCCGGGTTCACGCTCGTGGCGTATCATTCGCCGCCGCCGGCCGAAATGCCGGGTCTGCCGAAGGATATCGCAGCCGTTACGGGAGGTGAAGGAAAATGATGAATCCCGATCGCTCCGTTCCTTACAACCCGCAAAAGCGCACCTCTACGCTCGGATTTCGGCTTTTGGCAATTTTCGGCGGTTCCTTCCTGCTGTTCTTTGCGTTGTTTTTTGGGTGGGACCTTTTCAGCGGATTTGCCGAACGCACCCTTCTCGGAGCGCAGGTGGACAGCAAGGCCGCGCCCATTGTCATCGACCCGAAGATCGCTGATGAACTCGCAAAGGTGCTTGCCCAGGACGCCTCCGCGGATGCGTTCGAGATTAACGACCCGTTCGTGGACCGTGCCGGACTAAGCGGTACGCCGGGACTGGTCACAACGAGCGGTGCGCTGCAGGCATCGACCGCTGGATCCGGCACAAAACCGCCGGCAGGGCCCTCAAAGATCCAGACCGTTCCCGGCGCGGGCGGCTCCACGACGGCCCAGGTTTCTCCGGCGGTCGAATCGACACGCGAACGCTATGAAGCATGGCTCCAGCGCGCGGCGAACGATCCGGCTTTGGTAATGGACCCGCGTGTGTTCGCAATTCAGGACCTCGTGCCGGTCGGGATCGTCGATGGCGGCAGCGGCGGCCAGTCGATCATGTTCATATCCGAGGCCGTTGGAAAGACGGTGAGCTTCCCGGTCGGCACGATGTTTTACGACGGCTGGCTGAGCGAGGTTCGCCCTGAAGGCGTCGTATTCAACTTTAATGACGGTCGCGGCACGGTACGAATGCAGTCGTGGGCACGTTCGGCAAAAACGTCTGATTGAATTTTGAAAAAGGTGTACGGGCGGCCCGGACCGCCTGGGAGTATTTTATGGCGACGAAAAAGATCAAATTAGTGGCTTTCACGGTATTGGCAACGGTCGGCGTTTTGGCGAACGACTTTTCTCATATTGCGGCACCGACACTGACCGCGGCGCAGGGCGCACGCATCACGGACCAGGAGATCACGCTCGCCCGCGGCGAGACGGCGAAAACCGTTTATTTGCCGACCGCCGCACCGCCGATGGTCCCGGCAGCGGCTCAACCCAGGAACGCAGACACGACCGTGACTTATGTCGAATCGGACATTCCCGTGGCCGAGGAAGAACCCGTCGAAGTTGTTGGTGAAGAACCTATCGCCGCGACTGCACCGCCGCCAACAG
>JAICPV010000553.1 GCA_025929655.1 Pyrinomonadaceae bacterium | reverse complement strand
GCAATACGCCGATTCGACTGACCGATCGATCATACATCCGTTGCATCCTTGACACATTCGTTTGTTCGTGATACATTGCTCGACGTTATGTTGAATGCTTCAAATGTAAATGTTCCACGGAAATGGCAGATATGCCCGCGCGAGGGCGCCGAATCGCGTTGGCATACTCTTTACGCGACGCTGAACCCCGAGGGTTACCTCGTCATCACGCGTTTCACGCATCAGGCGCTCGGCTCGCCGGATTCGTATCAACTGCTTTACGACCCCGAGCGGCACGTGATCGGGATGCGGCCCGCCAGGTTCGGGATCGACAGACATGCATTCCCCGCTCGCCTGCGGGGGCGAAACGGCGGCCGGCGCATCAGCGCCTATCGCCTGCTCCGTGAATTCGGCATAGAGATCTACGAAACCGTCCGCTTCCACCACGCCCAACTCGACAACTCCGGCGTCCTCATCCTAGATCTCAAAGACACCATAAAACGCCACAAAAAAGGCAGCATGCGCGAGGGGTATTGACGGTAATAGGCGAGAACCGCGCGAGTCATCGAGGGGGTAGTGCGGAGTGCCGATGTCAATCATTGAATCGCAGGCGGTTCATCTGCAAGTTCATCTTCATGAAGTCGAACTCGTTCCATACCTCTTTGAATTTTCCATTCTCGACCGTGCATAGGCCGCCGCCGGTGAACTCGACCGCTTTGCCTGTGGGAGCGTGGCCTAATCCTTCGCCGGTGTTGGTGCCGGTCACTGTACAGCGGCAGCTCATTTTGTCATCGACGGTGATAGCGTCGTGAACTTCGATATGAACGTCCGGAAAAGCCGAGAGGAAATCCCGATAGAAAGGTTTGAAATTTTCGCGGCCGACGATCGGCGCTTCGCCCAGGCCGTGGATCACAACGTCCTCCGTCATCATCTCGTCGATCGCTTCTTCAAGCTGCTGGTTCCAGACCTGGTCAAACCAGCGATGTAACAGCGATGGATATTTATCGGGCATATCGCACCTCTAAATCAATTCTTCTGCGTCAGAGTCGTATCAACTCACTGGCTTGTTTTGAATTCTTCGGTCGCATAATAAGGCGAAATTCATATTTCGAGCACGCGATCGATAAATCTTGTTCGAACATCTTAAAACCTTTGGCCGAAACTTTCAGTCTTTCTTTCGATTCGCGAGCGCCGATCCCGAGCAAACCGTCGGCGCGATACTCGCCGGAATCAGGTAAAAAAGCAAATACTTTCCAACCATTCAAGCTTAGTCGAGGATTTTTGACCGATTGGTTGTTCTCATCCAGCACAGATACGAAAATCGAATATCCGCAATGCGCCTGAGCCACGGCTGACGAATAACCGAATAACAGAGCCGCTATCACGAAACTTAACTGCGAGGTTTTCATTGTCAACCGTAACGATTCGTCATTAGGCGGCGGCTTTTGAGCCGAGAACCTCGACGACTGCCTGGCCAATGTCGGCGGGGGATTGGACGACGCGGATGCCGGCTTCGGTGAGGGCTTTCATTTTTTCGGCGGCGGTGCCTTTGCCGCCGGAGATGATCGCGCCAGCGTGGCCCATGCGGCGGCCGGGGGGCGCGGTCTGGCCGGCGATGAAGGCAACGATCGGTTTGGTGACGTTATCCTTCGCGTATTCCGCGGCGTCTTCTTCAGCCGTGCCGCCGATCTCGCCGATCATCACGATGGCATCGGTCTCTTCGTCTTCCTGAAAAAGTTTTAGCGCGTCGGTGTGCGTAGTGCCCACGATCGGGTCGCCGCCGATGCCGATCGCGGACGATTGGCCGAGGCCGAGCGACGTTAATTGACCGACCGCTTCGTACGTCAGCGTACCCGAACGCGAGACG
>JAICPV010000131.1 GCA_025929655.1 Pyrinomonadaceae bacterium | reverse complement strand
CGAATCATGCTCCAGGACCAAATCTTCGAATCGCTCGCGGATACCTAGGGTGTCGAACACGAGCTTTGCGTTTGGAAGCTCCTTGATCTCGGAAAAGAACCGTTCGATGTCTCCGTGAAATTTTCGGGTCGAGCGCGACTGCATCTCGACCTTTTCCGCAGAAGCAGCAGTCGGGAAGAGAAATAAAGGATCAGAGGTAGAAACACGACCGGTAGGGAGTGTGCCGCGTGAAATTGAATCGTCTAAGAGCAACGGGGCACCCGCGCTATCGCTCGGGTTTCCGCCGGTGATCGCACAATAGTCATCCGTCGCCGCAGCCGATCTTCCAAGGGCGCGCAGCTCAATCCGCTGCCGCCCGTCGAAAAGTTCCCGCAGTTCTTCCACTTCAATAAACAGTTCATTCGGCGGCAAACCGATTTCGCCCGTTTCCTTGAGCGAATTGAAACGCCGCCGCAAATTGTCGTAGATCCGCGCGAGCGTTTGCTCGATTGTCGCCGGCTCGTCGATCAAAAAAACAGGGTCCTTCAAATAATCAAAAACAGTTCCTTTTAGCGGTTTCACCAGCGGCAAAAGGAACTCCCAGCCGGTGAAGGTTTCACCTTCGTCCGCGAATTCGGTGCGGTCCAGCAAGTTTCGCTCAAACTGTTCTCCTTCGAACCGCTCGCGAGCGAAAAATGCCCAATCGCGCATATCCTGCGCCGTCGCGGAAAACTCGCGCATCGGCGGAAGTTGAACTTCCTTTAGTTTTTTGACGGAGAGCTGCGTTTCCGGGTCAAACTGCCGTATCGAATCGATCTCGTCGCCGAAAAATTCCATCCGAACGGGCATTTCCGAATCGGGCGGCCAAACGTCCAATATCCCGCCGCGTACGGAGAACTGTCCGAGGCCCGCAACCGGATCTTCGCGAACATAGCCGGCAGAGGACAATGTCGAAACAAGTGAATCAAGAGCTGTTTCTTCGCCGACTTTCAGCGAAACACCTGACCTCCTTATCTCGCCGGGTGATACCGTACGTGTGATAAGGGAACGCGCCGAAAGGATCAAGTATTGCGGAACGCCGCGGCTCAACGACCACAACGAAAGTGCCCGCCGCTCCATAGTCTCCGCATGTGGGGAACCACCGGAATAAACATCGGTTTCGAACGATGGAAGCGTTGCGATCCGCGCGTCGTTTTCCCGATTCCAGAAACGAAGGTCGCAATCCCACACGTCCATCGACTGGTTTGATTCTGCGAGTATGACCACCGGTTTCGCGATCCCGGCTTGCGAAAGAACAAAGGACTTTGCGGCAATGGATGTCAGCCCGTCGATCGAGATCACACTCGAACCCGCCTCGACCGCCTTCTTTAGCTGATCCGGATCCGTTCCGTTTCGCATAAACACGCCTAGCCGCTCCAAACAGATCGACAGGGGTGGTCGACAGTTGTTCGGAGACGGTTGGGTCATTATCTCACACGGCGTTGTTTGCCCGAAATCAGGGGGTTATCTATAATCAGGCATTCGCTTGTACAGCAGGCTGTAAGCCTGGTGCAGAGGGGCAGGCTGACGGCCTGTCCTACTTTATTATGAGCATTCCCCAGTTCGAAGAGATCGTCGAGCCGAACGACCAGACCGAAGCCCGCCATGAGCATTTGGAAAAATTGCGCGGGCTGGTGGGCAATGTATATCCGAATAAGTTTAAGCGTTCGCACGTCTCCGGATCGGAAGATACGATCACAGCACTTTTGTCGTATCCGCCGATAGCAGCGGTTTCGACCGAGATCGGTGAGATCGTTGCGAAGCTCGGGGAACGCGAGCGGCCGCCCGCGGAGATCAAAGATGCGTTGAATGCAAGGCTGAAAGAACTAGGAAATGTGCGTATCGCAGGCCGCGTGGCAGTACCCCCCAGGGTGATGGGAAAGGCGGCGTTCGTCCATCTCAGCGACGGCATTTCGCGCATTCAGATCTATTGCCGAAAGGAAGATTTCGTTTTCGTTCGGAACGACTCGCGGGACTCTCTGGACCCTCAAGACTCTTGGACTGCTTTCGGTTTATTGGATCACGGCGATTTCATCGGCGTCGAAGGATATCTGTTCATTACAAATACCGGCGAGCTGAGCGTTCATGTCGAGCAACTGCAATTCCTAGCAAAAGCGATGCTGCCGATGCCCGACAAAATGCACGGCATCGCCGATCCTGAAATTCGGCAGCGTCAGCGTTACGCCGACCTGATCGCATCGAGCCTGCAGGTCAGGTCAGAACCGCCGACCGGGGCCCCCGCCGCAGCATCTGCGAGCGGGGTGGCTAAGTCAGCGGGTGGCCAGGATTTAACCACACGAGAGGTCTTTGAACGAAGAGCTCGAGTGATATCTTCACTACGTCGTTTCCTCGAAGACCACGGCTACATCGAAGTCGAGACGCCGATGCTCACGCCCAAGGCGACTGGCGCCGCCGCAAAGCCATTCGAAACTCATCACAATGCTCTCGACATCACACTCTACGCACGCATCGCGCCCGAGCTGTATCTAAAACGTCTCCTCGTCGGCGGATTCGAAAAGGTTTACGAACTGAACCGCAATTTCCGCAACGAAGGCATCTCGTATAAGCACAATCCCGAATTCACCATGCTCGAGTTCTATTGCGCCTACATGGACGTCAACGGAATGATGGATTTCTGCGAAGAGCTGTTAAAGGAATCTGTGCTGAATGCTGCCGGCACACTGCAGCTAGAATACGAAGGGAATACGCTTGATTTTTCAAATTTCGAAAGGATCTCAATGCGCGACGCTATCGGTAAATACGCTCCCGGCGTCGAGGCCCGCGACAACGAGATCGTCTCCGTTTTCGACACGCACGTCGAACCTAAACTGATTCAGCCGACATTCATTATCGATTTTCCAAAATCGATCTCGCCGCTTTCGAAAGCGTCACCGGAAAATCCGATATTCGCAGAACGGTTCGAGCTTTACATCAATCGGATGGAGGTCGCTAACGGATTCAGCGAGCTCAACGATCCGCGCGAGCAGTACGACCGCTTTGTCGATCAGATGGCCGAACGAGAACGCGGCGACGAGGAAGCGATGGTGCTTGACGAAGATTACATCCGCGCGCTTTCGTACGGCATGCCGCCCGCAGCGGGCATCGGCATTGGTATCGACCGCTTGACGATGCTGCTGACGAATAAACACTCTATCCGGGACGTCATCCTTTTCCCGCACATGCGGCCAGAGAGGCGCGACCCGGATTTGTCAGAACCGCCTGCGTAAGCGGGCGGTCGGTTCGGTCTAGAGTATTCAGGTGAACTGACCATAAGATCCGAAAAGCATTACATTTCGCTCGGAGGAATTAGTAATGCAGCAGCAACAAAGACGGGAACACGACGATTTGCAGACCGGGCATGATCTTCCGAACAGCGACGGAACGGTTAGCGACGAGGACGTGGCCGCTATCGACGGGCCGGACGGACGTTTGAAAGGCGGCAAAGACCATTCGCTGGACAACCACGAGCAAACGATGCCTGAAGACGGCGTGGGAGCGGTTCAGGATTCATCGGATACCACGACAGGCGCCGCGCGAATTCGCGATTGAAACCTACGGAATAAGTGAAAAGTGATAGATGATATGTGAAAAGTCTTTTTCACGGTTCACTTATCACACCTCACTTATTACGGAAGTTCTTCTGAGTGAGTGCGAATGAGATGATCAAGGTCTTCGCCTACACAGCATTTGCACTCACAGCATTCGCGTTCAATTCCATTCTTTGCAGGCTCGCGCTTCGCGGCGGTGAGATCGATGCGGCTGGCTTTACTTTGGCGCGTCTCCTCTCGGGAGCGATGGCGCTATTTATACTTGCGTATTTCTTTAGTTCGAAAAAGGGAATTCGCAACAGCGGTAATTGGGCGTCCGCGTTTTTTCTATTCGCGTACGCGATCTGTTTTTCGTTTGCGTATCTCGGGCTGACCGCCGGAACCGGCGCGCTTGTTTTGTTCGGTGCCGTTCAGATCACGATGATCGGAGTTTCGATCTTTCGCGGTGAACGGCCGACGGCTCTCGAATGGATCGGTTTGATCGTGGCTGTCGGCGGGCTCGTGTATTTGGTCTTGCCAGGTTTGGCGGCACCTCCGTTGGTTAATGCGTTGCTTATGACCGCTGCGGGGATCGCGTGGGGATTTTACACGCTTCGCGGAAAGGGAAGCGGCGAACCGCTCGCGGACACGACCGGAAATTTTGTTCGCTCCGTGCCGATGATCATTCTCGCTGCGATCCCGTTCTTCGCGCAGTTGCGTTTATCGAGTCGTGGTGTTCTCCTGGCCGCGATCTCTGGTGCCGTCACCTCAGGCGTTGGTTATGCGATTTGGTACGCTGCGTTGAAACATCACACCGCGACCCGTGCGGCCGTGCTGCAACTTTCCGTCCCGGTCATAGCCGCTGCGATCGGAGTCTGGTTTTTGTCCGAGGCAGCCGACCTGCGTCTTGTTATTGCCGCTGCTTTGATCCTTGGCGGGATCGGATTAACGATCATCGGGAGGAAGTAATTGGATTCAAATAAATAGATCGGCCGGTACGTTGAAACGGTCGGCAAGGCGCCGGGCGTGCGTTTTGCTTATCCCGCGTTTCCCATTCAGTACCTCGGAAGCGATGCTTTGAGTACCAAATATCTCAATGAGATCTTTTTGTTTTAGCTGGTGTTCCTGAACAAGTGCCGTTAACGTCGCGAGCGGCGACACAGTCCCCATTGGATAGGTTTTTTCCTCAAAGTCTTCGATCAGCCGAACAAGCAACCGGATCAGCTTATCTTCTTCAGGAGACAGGTTGCCCTCACCCTTTTCATCAGGCCCCAGACGATTTCCAATGCCCGCTCATTCTCGTCCTCGGTCTCTATTACTCCGGGAAGGGTGTCGAACAAAAGTTTGCCGTATTTGTTTGGATCGTATCGAGTCCTCATCTTAGCTGCAATCCGTTTTCCACTTTTCTTTGTCGTATTCTTTGTGGGTCATCACATGTCGCACATATACGGTCTGGCGGTGAAAATCGATTTTGGTTACCAAGCGGGATTTGTTGCCGCCAATATTAAATACGATGCAGGTTCCGACGGGATCTGCGTGCGGAAAAGTTTGGCGCAACTCCGCGATGTTTGCCGGTTTAAGTTTTTTCAGCCGTTTAAACCACTCATCCAATGCTGATCGTGACCGTGCATCTTGCTCCCAAAACTCTCTCAGTCGGCTTCTTGAGATTATGTGCATCGTTGGTCTAAGGGATTATCGCAAACTGCGATATATTTGTCGAGAAAAATTTCGCAATTTGCGATATTCTCGGTTTTCGGGTTTTCAGGTTAAATGCCTTTAGTTAGTCTATTTTAGGCCTTAGCAATTCACGTAAAACCTTTAATGCCATAACTTAGCGGGCTAATTTGTTTTGACCGTGTTTCACAGATGGGATATGATTGCACAATCGTTATGGCCCATTTGAGCGTCGTCAAAAAATTATCACACCTACATGAGGAGCAAAAGGTCGGCCGCTCTTATGTCGAGGCGGGCGATCTTCGGCTTCTTCGCGGCGGCGTCACGGAATTCACCGGCGAGCAGACGGCGGGCAAAACGAGCCTGACTTTGAACATTCTTTCGCGCCTGACGCAGGATGGCGAGGTTTGCGCCGTCGTCGATCTCAACAACGCGTTCGATCCGTATTCGGCGGACGCGAACGGCGTCGTGCTCGAAAATCTGCTTTGGGTCCGCTGCGGCGGCAGCGTCGAAAACGCGCTTACGGCGGCCGACTACATTTTGCAGGCGAAGGGTTTCGGGATGCTCTGGCTGAATCTCGCCGGGGTTCACCGCAAAGAGCTGAACCTCATTCCGAAAACTTACTGGTATCGCTTTCGCACAAAGATACGCGACGGGCAGACGCTGCTCATTGTCACCGGCAATCGTTCGTTTGTGAATTCCGCCGCTGATCAAGCCTACTTCTTCGACGCGTATCGTGCGGTATGGCGCGGTAGCGGCCGTTTCAAGCTGCTCGGCGAGCTGCAGATAAATCTCAACACGCGCAAGCCGTTAATCGTCAAGCCCGAGTTCAGAAAAATGGAGGCACGGTACGTGGATGAGTAAGCTTTATGCCTGTCTCCTAAGCTCCCCTCCTTACGAAGGAGGGGTGGACGCCGCTTCGGCGGACGGGGTGGTTCTTTCTCCTTCCAATTCAAAGCCAGAGAACCACTCCGCGACTAAAGTCGCACCCCTCCTTCGTAAGGAGGGGAGCTTTGGTCTCGGCACTCGTAACTCGTACCTTGTCACCATCGCCGAGCAATTCTCCTACCGCATCGAGGCGATCGACGGCGGTGTTTTGTTCGACGTCAGCGGGCTCGAAAATCGCATCGGTTCGCCGATGCAGATCGCCGAGAGCATCGTAAACGAGATGCAGAGCCGAGGACTTGACGGCAGCCTCGCCATTGCCGCAAATGCAAGCACCGCAGAGCTTTACGCTCGCAATCGAAAGGGCATCACGGTCGTCGACGAGGACAAGCATGACGAACTCCCGCTCGATGCACTCGGCATCGACGAAGACACATTAAAAGTTTT
>JAICPV010000179.1 GCA_025929655.1 Pyrinomonadaceae bacterium | reverse complement strand
TGTCGACCTTGCCGAGGTCCTTATCGAAAGTTCCCACTGGTAATTGGCCTGCCTTCCGCGCGGTTTCGAAGATGAAACAATCCGTAAATCGCAAACGTGGTCTCGATCTGAACAAATCCAGGGCGGTTGAGACGGTTTCCGGATCCTGAATGGTCAGTGATTCATGTTTGAGGAGCATTTCCAAAGCCGAAATTAACTTGGTCGCTGAAAAACCGTAGGATGATCCCAAAACCCACATTGCTTCCGTCAGTACGACATGAGAGACCCATGCGCCGTTTTCAACGAACGCTTCAGCGCGAACTACTTGTTGAGCATCGTCACCTATTATTAGCCGGACGAGCACATTAGTATCAACGCTTGCCATACCGTTCGCGCATATAGTCGGCAATGCCTTCTTTCAATTCCTCGAGGCTCTTTCGTTTCGGCGGCGGCTCGTTCTTGAAAAGCTCCCTGCGTATATCCTCGAAACTGTATGTTCCCGCACGTTTAACAGTCACCTTGCCCTCGTCCTCATTCTCTTCCCATTCCATCGTCGAACCCGGAACGAGGCCGAGTTTCTTCCGAACTGCTACCGGCACCGAGATCTGACCCTGCGAGGTTATTTTTGAGCGTGCGATCGCCATCAGCACAAGTATATCCCATTACCCGGGTAATGTAAATCTTATCGTATGCCAACGAATCCGCGGACGGAATCGATCAGTCTCTCGCTGTCCCAGCCGACGCCGTCTTTGAAAACGATCTCGACCTTTTCGATGTCGGCGATATTGACGGCGGGATTTCCTTTTATCACCATCAGGTCGGCTTGTTTGCCGACGGCGACGGAACCGATCCGCGAATCTTCACCCAGAAAGATCGCACCGTTGAGCGTAGCGATCTTTATCGCTTCGAGCGGCGTGAAACCGGCTTCGACGAGCAGTTCAACTTCGCGATGATCCCCAAAGCCGGCAACGACCCCGCCATTTCCGGTCGGATCAAGGCCCGCGATCAGCAATCCTCCAGCCCTGACGAACGCTCGTTCGAAATCCATCGATTTGCGGACAAGTACCGCCGTCGGTGCTGTCGACGGAATGCGTGCGCGGTTGGTGAGGTACCGGTTCCGGGCGTCGACCGACATCGTGTTCAGCATTCGCGGATTCAGCACGGCCGACGCCGCGCCGATACCTGTCTGCGTGATCGGCGCACTTGCTTCGAAAACGGGCAGCGTTGATGTTATCGCGACTTTTTTCTCAACGAGCTTCTTTATCGTTTCCTGTGCCGCGGCGCTGTTGATGTCGAGATTCAAAAGGCTCGCGCTGCCACCCTGCGGGCATACATCCGCCTGCTTGTTCGCTACGAAATCCGTGCTCGCCATCAGGCCGTGTTCGAGATTGTCGATGCCGATATCGGCCGCCTCTTTGTAGGTGACCGAGCACAGGTGGCCGGTGACTTTAAGTTTTCGCTTGTGTGCTTCTTCGACCGCGGCGCGAAGCTCGGCACGCGAAATGTTCATGTACGCCTTGAATGAAGTCGCGCCCTGGTCGGCCCAGAAGTTCACCATCCTGCGAGCATCTTCAACTCCGGTCAACTCGCGCATCACCGGCGTGAACGCGCCTTTTCCTTCAAGATAGGGCGCTGTGATATGCATTTTCGGGCCGATCATCCGGCCGGCGTCGATGCGTTTCTTGACCTCAAGGTCGGTATAAGGCGTCACGCTCCCCGTCGTGCGGATCGTTGTGACCCCAAGCGCGAGATAAAGCCGCGGGAAGCTTATCGGCATATCCGAGTAGATCGGCGGGTTGCCGCCCTCCGGAAAGAAAAGGTGGTTATGCATGCCGACCAGGCCCGGGACTACGGTGTAGCCCGTTAAGTCGAGAACTCTCGCTCCCGGCGGTATCGCTGCGGACACCGTGGGAGCTATCGATCGGATCGTGCCGCCGCTTATCACGATAGTTTGTCCTTCCAATGGGGCGGAACCGGTACCGTCTATGATCCGGATGTTGTTCAGCGCGATGGTGGGATCCGAAATTCTGATTAACTCTCGGAAATCCTGGGACGCGGCGTTTAGCGTCAGCGCGGCCAGAACTGCCAGCGATAAAATGAGTTTCATATGTGAGCTGGTATTCAGGCTTTCGTCGGTACCCCGAGCTTCAACAATATCTGGTCACTGCGTTCCATGATCGCTTTTAGGTCGCGTCTGGCCTGAACACCGGCCTTCGCATCCGAGGGGCTTAAATTCACGTTTTTTACGAACGCCCGGATGTCGCCACAAACGGCCGATAATTGATCTTTTAAGGGCGCATCGGGCGTCGGGGCCCCGTCCTTGTCGGATCTGCTTTTTGACAGTACCGGCAGCGCGAGATTCGCATTGAGCTGTGAAGCGCGTAATCTGACCTCTTCTATCGACGCAGCGATCTTCGCGTTTTCGATCGTGTCGGTCGAAGTCATCATCGACATGATCTCATTGTGGAGCAGTTGAAGACGTTTGAAGGCCTCGTTCACTACCGCCATGCGTTCTTCTTTGTTGCGGACGGCGGCCTTGTCCTTTTCCATGCCGTCCTGGATCCGTCGGTTTTCGTACGCCTCGCCCGCGGCGATCTGTGCCTTATTCGGCTGTGTGATTCCCTGGGCTCGAAGAACGGCGGTACAGCAAAGCAACGCAAATGAGGCCGCCAAACCAAACCGTACAAAAAGGGAGCTCGATCTGATACAAGAATTCATCCTTTTTACCTCCTGGGATCTTTGTGTTATCGAATGTTTTTCGTCTAAATGTACCACAGCTGAAAGGCGAAGGGTTGTTGTAAACTAGAGGATCAGAGAACGACCTCCATCTTTTTATTTGGAAATGTCACGACGCGGAAAGAACATTGTGCTGCTGCTTGTCGTCACGGCGGTCGTTTGCCTCTCGGGTCTCTCCGTTTATGCACAGGCTCCAAAGGCCGCGGTAGAGCTGGGATCGCGGACGGCCAAAAATGGTTTCAGGAACGAAACCGAGATCGCCGCGAAATTCAACAATTGGCGAACGGATGAAGACGCGAAACGCTGGCTCGCCTCGATGAACTACAACCTGGCCGAGATTGGGACCGTTACGGCGTCGAAGCCGCACGGCGAAAAGGCGGATGTCGAAGTTCGCATAAAAAACACATCAGGTGAGAAGGTTGAAGGAATCTCAATAAAACTCGTCAGCAGCCCAAACGGATACAACCAGATCGATAAACGCTGGCTTTCGCAATACGCGACGATGTGGAAAATGCCGCCGGAGGTTGAAAGCGCGTTGAAATACTTCGTTGGCGAAGTAGTGCCATTTAAAACCGGACGCGATCCGAAACGGATGTATTTGAACGAGCTGAACGCCGCAACGCAAAAAGCTGTTATCGATTTCTTTGCGGCAAACATGGCGGGGATCTTATCCGATATATTTGAAGGTGACGGCGTTCACGCAGCCGGATGGCTGATGGTTGCGCTCAAGGCGACCGATAATACGAAATGGGCGCTTCGCAGGTCCGCGGACGCGGTTCGATTCTTCAGCGAAGGGCCGGTAACGATCACGCGAGCCGGAAATCTAAAGATCGGCCGCGTCACGATGCAGCGGAAGGGCGGGGACGGCGGCCGCGAGACGGCCAAGATGCTGCAGTTCAAGATCAATCCTGCCCAACTATTCGAAGCGAAATGAGGTTCTCCAGGGAACAGGTCGTCGGAAGCTCTTTGATACTATTGCTTCTGTTCCTTATCGCTCTCGTCCGATACCTGGTGTTTTGAACGTTTACCGTTCCGGTCTGTCGTCCATGAAGTAAACAAGTTTCCCGCCCGACATTAATTCCCGGAAGGTGATGTGTTTTTTTTCTATCCGTCTTCCGTTCAGCTCTATCTTATTCACATAGACGTTCTTGTCGCTCTGATCTTTTGCTTCGATCGTGAGTGTCCGGCCATTTTCCAATTTTATCGACGCAGTTTTAACAACCGGGCTGCCGAACATGTATTGCCCCGAACCGGGGGCCACCGGATAAAAGCCGAGTGCCGTGAACAGGTACCACGCAGACATTTGCCCGCAATCGTCATTGCCGCCGAGGCCGTCGGGCGTCGGTTTGTATTGATGCTTGAGGATCATTCGGACGCGTTCCTGGGTTTTCCACGCGTCGTCGGTCCAGTTGTAAAGGTAAGGAACATGATGCGCGGGTTCGTTGCCGTGCACGTATCCGCCGATGATGCCGTCGCGGGTAATGTCTTCGGTCTCGGCAAAGAATTCGTCGGGCAGATGCATTGTGAAAAGCTCATCGAGATGCGCAGAAAACTTTTTCTCCCCGCCCATCTTTTCGATCATCGCTTCAGGAGCATGAGGCACGTAAAGGCTATAGTTCCAAGCGTTCCCTTCGATGAATCCCTGATCGTGGGTCGAAAGCACGTCGAATTTGGCGCGGAATTTCCCGTCGCTCATTTTGGGCCGCGTGAAGCCGATCGACGAATCGTAAACGTTTTTCCAATTCTCGGAACGCTTAATGAACGTGCTGTAAACATCGTTTCGATTCAGCTTCTTCGCCGCCTGCGCTATCGCCCAATCGTCGTACGCATATTCCAGCGTTTTCGACACGGATGACGAATTCTTGTCCTCCGGCACGTAGCCGAGCTTCATGTAATACTCCAGCCCGTCGTAGTACCGAGTTTTTGCTGTCTGCACCATCGCGTCCAGCGCTCGGTTTGCTTCGACGCCGGTGAGATTCCCGGTTACGATCGCATCCGAGATCACAGAAACGCTGTGGTACCCGATCATGCACCAGTTCTCGTTCGCATAATGCGACCAGACCGGAAGCATCTTATGAACGCTCTGGTCGTAATGTGCGAGCATCGAGCGGACCATGTCGCGGTTGCGCGTCGGCTGGATCAGATTCAACAGCGGGTGCAGCGCGCGATATGTGTCCCACAGTGAGAAGGTTGTGTAATTAGTGAAAGCTGCAGAAGCCTGACCGTTAGGGAGGGCTAAATCAGGACGTTGATTGTTTAGCCCTCCCTTACGGTCAGGCTTCTGCAATGAATTATGAACATTCTGATCGAGCCCCTTGTAATTCCCGTCGACATCCATGTAGACCGTCGGCGTTAGCAATGCGTGATAAAGCGCGGTATAGAAATTGGTCATCTCGCCGCGGTCGATGGTCGTAACGGCGATCTTGGAAAGCTCTCCGTTCCAAGCTGCCTGCGCCTCGCGCTTCGTTCGTTCGAAATCCCAATGCGGAATTTCAGATCTCAAATTTGAAATTGCTCCTGCGGTAGAGACCGGCGAGATCGCGAATTTGATCTTCAGCTTTTCGTTCGCGGAAGTTTTGAAATCGAAATGCGCACGGATCTGTTTTCCCGCGATCTCCGGGAAATTTTTCGTCTGATCGAACTTCCGCCAAAAGCCCTTGTAATCCTGTTTTCCAAATTCGCGAAATCCGTAGCTTGCAAACGGCTTTGAGAACTCCATCGCGAAATAGACCGTTCGGGTCCGTGCCCAGCCGTTGGTTTGGCGAAAACCAACAACGGTGCGGTCATTTTCGACGCGGGCGAACGTCCAGACGTTCTTGTCCTCGTAATTGTAAATGCCGTGCATCAGGTCGAAGATGATATGTGCGTTGTCACTCGCAGGCATCGTGTATTGATGAAAGCCGACTCGCGTCGTCGCGGTCATTTCGGCGAGGACATTGTCGTCGTCGAG
>JAICPV010000263.1 GCA_025929655.1 Pyrinomonadaceae bacterium | reverse complement strand
GACCGTGGTAGATAGCCCGGCGCATTATCTTGCGAAGGACGTAATTTCGCCCTTCGTTGCCTGGTACGATCCCATCGGCGATCGAAAAGGCGGTCGCCCGAGCATGGTCCGCGATCACGCGGCAGGCGAACTGCCGGTCTTCATTTAGAGAGTCGTACGAACTCATTGACCTAATTGTATCGCAGGCGGAAACACGAGCGGTAGCGAGTGTGTCTCGTGGTCAAATGTCCGATGTCTTTAGTCCAGGATCGATGTGACCAAACAGACCCAGGACTTTGGACCTTAAAATCGGGACCGCAGCGGGGCACGCCCCTATCGGTCGTGTTTCCGCCGTGCTACAATCGCAGCAAAAAAACAGGAGCAGATCGAAATGTACGTAATCCGTAATGTTTTCAAGTGCAAACCGGGAAAGGCCAAGGCCGCGATCGAAAAGTTTAAAGCTGCGCACGCTCTCATGGCCGATATGAACCTCGACGAGCGTATCCTCGTCGACGAGGTGGCGGACTTCTGGACCGTTGTGGTCGAGGTTAATGTGGAGGATCTGGCTGTTTTCGGTCAGGCCATGCAGGAGCGCGGTTCACGAGGGGACATTCAGGAAGCGATGTCGGGTTATATGGATCTGGTCGAGGGTGGGTATCGCGAGATCTTTCGCGTCGCTTAGCGGGAGCATCGCCGCAACCATAAGAATGAAAATTTTCTGTTTTGCTACCCTTGCTGCTGTTTTTGCGCTCTCCTGCGCTTCGCCACCGGCCGATAACGTTTCGACGGTCCCAACGGTGACGCCGACGCCGGCTGGTTCGGTCGCATGGCAGTCCGAACCCGCTAAGCCCACTCCGCAGGACGAGGCCGAAATGCTTAAGGCCGATTTCGACGGCACAGTCGGGGCCACCGAAAAGAAGAACAAGATTCGCGAGGTCGCCTTACTCACGGGAGTTCGAACCGGACGCCACGATGGTTTTGATCGAATCGTTTTCGAGTTCCGGGGAGCGGAGATGCCCGGCTACCACATTGAATACATCGACAAGCCCGTCCGCGCATGCGGTTCGGGTGATGTCGTGCCTCTCCAGGGTGACGCATGGCTGCAGATCCGATTCGAACCCGCGAACGCGCATACTGAAGCGGGCAAACCGACGCTTGCATTCCGAGAGCTCACACCGAAATTGCCGATCGTTCTTGAATTGAAGTCGACGTGCGATTTTGAAGCACAGGTCGAATGGGTCGTAGGAGCTGCGTCGCCGAATCGTTACCGTGTTCTCGAGCTAAAGTCACCGACGCGCCTTGCGGTCGATATCAAACATCAGGCGATAAAGAATTGAATGAAAAGCTTTCTGTTGTTTATCGCTCTTCTTATTCCGTTTATGCCCGTCCCGGCGCAATCAGATAAATTTGCTGCGTTCCGCGAATCATATCTGAAAGAGCTTAAACAGGCCGGTGTCGTAGGTAGCAGTTTCATTTTTCTCAAAGACGGAAAGATCGTTTCGGAGATCCACAGCGGCTTACGGAACGCAGCGACGAAAGATGCCGTCAACGCCGACACGATCTACCACTGGGCATCGAACACGAAGCCGTTTACCGGAATCGCCATAATGCAGCTTCGCGACCGCGGGCTTCTGAAGCTGGACGATCCGGTGACTAAGTTTCTCCCGGAGCTTCGGGGCGTGTATAACAAATACGGGTCCATGGATGACATAACGATCCGGCATTTGATGACGCATTCCGCGGGGTTTCGCAACTCGACATGGCCGTGGGACAAAGGCGAGCCGTGGGAGCCCTTCGAGCCGACCGACTATTCCCAACTCGTCGCGATGTTCCCGTTCACGGAGATACTGTTCAAGCCGGGGAGCAGATTCAGCTATTCGAATCCGGGGATCATCTTCCTCGGACGGATCATCGAAAAGTTAAGCGGCGAGGATTACGAGGTTTACATTGATAAGAATATTTTTAAGCCGCTCGAAATGCACCGAAGCTATTTCGATTCGACGCCGTACCATTTATTGAGAGACCGCTCGCACTCGTATTACGTCGAAAGCGGAAAGCGCACCGAGGCGCGTTTCGACGCGAACACCGGCATTACGGTCTCGAACAGCGGGCTAAACTCGCCCGTTTCGGACATAGTGAAATACCTGAATTTCCTGGTCGGCGATGTAAAGACGCAGGCGACCTACGACGGCATCTTGAAACGTCGGTCGCTCGAGGAAATGTGGAAACCGCATCTGCCAACGAACATAGATGCAAACGGAAATCGCGGTTTTACCACAGACGTCGGGCTCATTTTTTTTATCAATAAGGTCGGCAAACGGACGTTCATCGGCCACGGAGGCGACCAAAACGGGTTTATCAGCTATATCGAACTTGAGCCTGCAACCCGTGAGGCGTCGATTTTGGTATTCAACACCGATGTTGCGTATAAACCGGATGTTCGCGTCGAGGATCGTATCGTCCATCGCCTGCGCCGTGCGGTCGCGGGGCTCTATTGATTTTTGTTGATAGGTGAGAAAAAAAGGTTCATTATCTAGACAAAACGATATTAGGCCTTTTTTTGATCGTTAACGGAGAATTCGGTTCGAACCGAGGAGGTTTAGAAAATGAGGTACGGCCTATTTCTGTTCCTGTTAGCAATTTTTGCCGACGCCGCTTTTGCGCAAGCTGCTGTAGCCGACAGTAATTCTGATCTTTCCGTCATAAAACATTCATGGTCGAAGGAGCGGCTCGATTGGGACAATACCGACGAGCTCACAGCGACCGCGGGCCCACAAACCAGGCCGAGATTGCGGATGCCGCCGTCGTATCGCAAGAAAACAGCTTCCGAGCAGCGGTCGATACGCTTGTCGTCGTCCAACGCTGCCAATCGGCAGCCGGCCGAAGACCCTCGTTTCCGCTTCACGTACAATGTCGTAGTACGGAACGATTCCGCCAAAAAGATTCGCGAGATCGATTGGGACTACATATTCGTGGATAAGGAGACCCGGGAAGAAATCGGTCGGAGACAGTTTACGAGCGACGATAAGATCGAAGCAGGAAAGACGAAAAGGCTTTCAGTCCGCATCGCCACGCCGCCGACGCATAAAGTAAGCGCAGCTCAAATGGGAAAAAGCGAGGCCTCCGGATTAAGCGAAAGCGTAGTGATCGCGCGCATCCTTTACGAAGACGGATCCGAGTGGAGATCTAACTGAAAACGATTCAGCTGACACCTCTTTCCGGGTTCCAGCCTCCTTGCAGTTTCCTGATCAAAAGCATCTGGCCGCCATGATAGGCATTGTGGGCGTTGATGTTTGAGATCAATTCGCCCCACGACGCTTTGTTCGTATCCGAAACCTGTTCGTCTAACTTCGATTCGTCCGTCGACGCCAGCAAGGCCCTAAGTTCCCGCATCGCCGCATCGAACTTTTCGACTTCGGCTGCCCAGTCCTGTTCGCTTGGATTCTCCGGCGCTTCGAATGTAGCGTCGTTGTCCGCTTTCCTGTATTCGTAGCGCTCACCTTTGAAGCGGTGCAGATACGCATCGTTGTAATAGGTAAGATGTGCGACGGATTCCCAGATGGAATTGGTCGTACCTTCGGGTTTCCACGCGGCCTGCTCGGCCGTCACACCTTCAAGCACGTTACGCACGGCGACGAACCAGCCGTTGGAATCGAAACAGTTGTCGAACTGTGTTATTAACAGATCTTTTGCATTCATTGTTTTTTTACATATCCGGAAATGAATTGACAGAAACCGCGGCATTCAACATAATCGTTCGAAAAATCGCGGTTACCATCAATGCATATCTTACGAAATTTCGTCCATTTCGCTGCCATCTTCGCGGGCGGCATCATTACCGGCGGCCAGTATGTTGTTTCTTTCGATTACAGCACCGCGGATACGACCGCTTCATTCTTTACGGAAAAGATGCAGTACGCGATTCATCATATCGGGACGCCGCTGTTCGGTATGCTGATCACCGCGACGCTGCTTAGTTTCGCGGCGGCATATCTGAATCGGACCAACGGAAGTTCTGCTTACCTTCTCTTGGGAGCCGCGGTCTGTTTTTTGGCCGGTGGATTGATCACCAGATTTGGGAACATTCCGCTGCTTGATGCGATCGACACGTGGCCTATTAATTCTCCGCCGGACAACTGGCGCGGGATAGCCGACCGTTGGTACTTTTTTCACTCGGTCCGCATCATTGTCGATCTTGCAGGATTCTTTCTGGCCCTTCTTTCCGCCTTTGTTCGACGCCCCGGGATAGGGTAGGAACTTGCGGAGAGTTACGAATATCTGAAGGTCGCGTTAAACTTTTCAAATGGCTAAAACGCTGCCGGCGATATTTTTCGGTCACGGGAATCCGATGAATGCACTCGCGGACAATGTGTGGACGCGAGCATGGTCACAGCTCGG